>NZ_QRXT01000002.1:0-2891 GCF_003460065.1 Ruminococcus sp. AF17-22AC | reverse complement strand
TTTGGTCAAGCCCTCACCCTATTAGTAGCAGTCAGCTCCATGTGTTACCACACTTCCACCTCTGCCCTATCAACCTCGTCGTCTTCAAGGGGGTTTACTCCTTTCGGATGGGATATCTCATCTTGAGGGGGGCTTCACGCTTAGATGCCTTCAGCGTTTATCCCTTCCGGGCTTGGCTACCCGGCTATAGACTTGGCAGTCTAACCGGTGCACCAGCGGCCCGTCCATCCCGGTCCTCTCGTACTAAGGACAGCTCCTCTCAGATATCCTACGCCCACGCCGGATAGGGACCGAACTGTCTCACGACGTTCTGAACCCAGCTCGCGTACCGCTTTAATGGGCGAACAGCCCAACCCTTGGGACCTACTACAGCCCCAGGATGCGATGAGCCGACATCGAGGTGCCAAACCACTCCGTCGATGTGAACTCTTGGGAGTGATAAGCCTGTTATCCCCAGGGTAGCTTTTATCCGTTGAGCGATGGCATTCCCACTTAATACCACCGGATCACTAAGCCCTACTTTCGTACCTGCTCCACCCGTCGGTGTCGCAGTCAAGCTCCCTTCTGCCTTTGCACTCTTTGGATGGTTTCCGTCCATCCTGAGGGAACCTTTGGGCGCCTCCGATACCCTTTCGGAGGCGACCGCCCCAGTCAAACTCCCCGTCTGGCATTGTCCCACCGCCGGGTCACGGCGGCTGGTTAGAAACCCAATACTGCAAGGGTGGTATCCCAACAGCGGCTCCATGGCAACTGGCGTTACCATTTCATAGCCTCCCACCTATCCTGTACATGCAGTACCGGATCCCAGTACCAAACTGGAGTAAAGCTCCATGGGGTCTTTCCGTCCTGGCGCAGGTAACCAGCATCTTCACTGGTACTTCAATTTCACCGGATGCATTGTCGAGACAGCGCTCAAATCATTACGCCTTTCGTGCGGGTCGGAACTTACCCGACAAGGAATTTCGCTACCTTAGGACCGTTATAGTTACGGCCGCCGTTTACTGGGGCTTAAATTCAAAGCTTCGCGTTTCCGCTAACCTCTCCTCTTAACCTTCCAGCACCGGGCAGGCGTCAGCCCATATACCTCACCTTACGGTTTCGCATAGACCTGTGTTTTTGCTAAACAGTTGCTTGAGCCTATTCTCTGCGGCCTGCTTGCGCAGGCACCCCTTCTCCCGAAGTTACGGGGTCATTTTGCCGAGTTCCTTGACAATGCTTCTTCCGCCGGCCTTAGGATTCTCTCCTCATCCACCTGTGTCGGTTTACGGTACGGGTATGGTATGAACAATAGCGGCTTTTCTTGACGCACAGCTCACGGACTTCATTACTATACTTCACTCCGCATCACGTCTTCCCATTGATGCGCGGTTTTTCCAACGCATCTGGTACCTCGCTTGCACCGGGATCCCATTCCCGGCTTCCGCTCTCTGCACGTGTCCCCACAGTTCTGTCATATCATAGTACAGGAATCTCCACCTGTTGTCCATCGGCTACGACTCTCGTCCTCACCTTAGGCCCCGACTTACCCAGGGCAGATCAGCTTTACCCTGGAAACCTTGGATATTCGGCCTAGAGGATTCTCACCTCTATCTCGCTACTCATTCCGGCATTCTCTCTTCCATGCAGTCCACAGCTCCTTACGGTACTGCTTCTTCCCGCATGCAATGCTCCTCTACCAATCCTTTCGGATTCCTTAGTTTCGGTGGTACGTTTCAGCCCCGGACATTTTCGGCGCAGGACCTCTCGACCAGTGAGCTATTACGCACTCTTTGAATGAATGGCTGCTTCTGAGCCAACATCCTGGTTGTCTTCGAAATCCCACATCCTTTTCCACTTAACGTACACTTTGGGACCTTAACTGAAGGTCTGGGCTCTTTCCCTTTTGACTGCCCAACTTATCTCGTGCAGTCTGACTCCCGGTAAGCAATTACGCGGCATTCGGAGTTTGATATTCTTCGGTAGGCTTTGACGCCCCCTAGGAAATTCAGTGCTCTACCTCCGCAAATCTCTACCAAGGCTAGCCCTAAAGCTATTTCGAGGAGAACCAGCTATCTCCGGGTTCGATTGGAATTTCTCCCCTATCCACACCTCATCCCCACCCTTTTCAACGGATGTGGGTTCGGTCCTCCACTGCCTCTTACGGCAGCTTCAACCTGGACATGGATAGATCACCCGGTTTCGGGTCTGCCCACACTGACTCTGGCCCTATTAAGACTTGGTTTCCCTACGGCTCCGGACCTTGAGTCCTTAACCTTGCCAGTGTGCGCAACTCGCCGGACCGTTCTACAAAAAGTACGCGGTCGTGCATATAAAGCACTCCCACAGCTTGTAGACACAGGGTTTCAGGTTCTCTTTCACTCCCCTCCCGGGGTCCTTTTCACCTTTCCTTCACAGTACTATGCGCTATCGGTCACTAAGTGGTATTTAGCCTTAGGGGGTGGTCCCCCTTACTTCCCGCAGGGTTTCTCGTGTCCCGCGGTACTCTGGATCCTGCTCAGTCTGCTCTGTTTTCGTGTACGGGGCTTTCACCCTCTCTGGCCGGCTTTCCCAAAACCGTTCTACTAACATCACAGAATCTTAAATGCAGTCCGTAACCCCAGATCGCACGCGACCTGGTTTAGGCTCTTCCGCGTTCGCTCGCCGCTACTTACGGAATCGAGTTTTCTTTCTTTTCCTCCGGGTACTTAGATGTTTCAGTTCCCCGGGTTCCCCTCCATACGTTATGGATTGGCGTATGGATACATGAGGTTTGCTCATGTGGGTTTCCCCATTCAGAGATCTCCGGATCAATGGATATTTGCTCCTCCCCGAAGCTTATCGCAGCTTATCACGTCTTTCTTCGGCCCTTAGTGCCAAGGCATCCGCCCTGTGCCCTTTCTGCTTGACCATTT
>NZ_QRXT01000019.1:0-10142 GCF_003460065.1 Ruminococcus sp. AF17-22AC | reverse complement strand
ATGGGGAATGCAGGAGAAAATTCTTTTCCGCGGACGACGGAGCTGATGGAAGGGATTGACTATCTCATCCGGCAGGCAGTCAGAATGGGTAGACCGATTGCGATAAATATCAGTTGATATTGCACTTATTTTAGGAAATTTAATAACTGTTATATTTGATTATCAAATTCTTCGCAAACCCTTGAAAATACTAAGTTTGTAGCAAGTGAGCTTTCCCTTACTCTTTCCTTTGTGTTATATTCTCCCATTAGCTTTCATGAATCTTAATATGGGAAAAAATAAGGGAAAGAAAATTTCATAACACAGTATAACAATAACGACATGGTGAACTGATTGAAATGTTTTCGATATTTAACTCTATAACTGATTATTAAAAGAAAATAGAGATAAGATACGATGAGAACAATTTATGCATAATACAACATAAAACACGATAGTATTGATGTTTACACAAGTGTTGGATATATGCTTCGCATTGATTGCTGGGGAGCTGAAAAAGATTTAAAAACCACATATGGATCAGAATGTGCGCTTACTTCATTGGCTGTGGATGAGCCTTTAGAATATGCAAGATTATATCTCGATGGCAATTTACAGATGTGGATAGATTCAGAAGATTCACTTGAATTATAGAACAAGAATAACGGGTAGAAAACTTCTGATGCCCATTTTACAAGGGGGTCGAGTTTTTTATGTCTGCTGGAGTACTATTTTCGGGATAATGGCGAAAGGCTTTAGCGGTATAGTTAGAAGCACCGTTTCCATATTTTGTATTGGTTATGGTTTTTATATAATCGCTGGAATAATAGTCAATTGTAGAGCAAATGAAATAGACACAGGGGATTAAGGAAGAGTTGAAGGCAGATAAACAGATGGAATGGGTAGCAAATAAATACTATACAAGAGTGTGAAAAGGGAATTTTGAATAAGGAGATGATTTGGCAATAAGGTGCAGTAATCTGGTGGAAAGCAAGTCTGAAAATGGCTTGCTTTTTGCTTTACAATGTGGTTAGTTGATGTATATAATTATGATAAAGAGATAAAATTGATTTTTATATTTTGGTTCGATATTGTGATGCAGTTTTTCTATATTAAAAAATATACGAGGTTATAATGAAGAATAAAAGTTATGATTATATCTTTGGAAATGGAAAATTTAATACTTGGTTCAACATTATAGTTAGTATTATTAGTTGTTCAGCAATATCGTTTTGTTTAACCGAACTTTTGTTTTCCTTTGATTTTAAAGTGAGTTTTCAAAAAGCACTGATTTTTACCATACTTTTTGTGATTTTTTTATTATTGTTTTATTACTTTATAAAACAACGTACTTATAAACTATTCGATCAAAAAATAACATATGGATTTAGGGAACGAAAAATTTTGTATGCGGATATCCATTCATTAGTTTTTACACTATCCTCCAGACCTAAAGGAATATATGATATTGGACTGGGAGAACCATACCTATACATAAAAGAAAATGGGAAGAAAAAATATATATGCAATATTACAATTTATTTGGCATATCCAAGTGTTATACAAAAAAGATATGATATCAATATAAGCAATGGGCAGATAGGAATGTCTCCTGCCTACAGTTTTAACTGTTATGATATAAAAAGTATTTTCAATTTAATACATCATTCAAAAGCAAATATTTATGTGACGAAGAGTTTTCTTCTCTTTAATAATTGGACAATAAACAGATTTTGCAAAGAATACAATATCTCTATGGAAATGGTTCAGCTTATAAATGATGGAAACTAATGTAAAAAATTTGTATTGTATTGAACTTTAGAAAACCTTTTTATGAGAAAGGAAAGCATATGCAAGAATATTATAAAATATATTTTCCTTATTCCAAAGAATATTTATTGGAACAGATTAAGAAGACTACAAAACCATTATGTATTTCAAACCAGGCTTATAGAGATATGGCACTTGCAGCCTACAAAGAAGAGGATAATACCTTATGTATCGGATATGCAGCAGGAAGTATGACAGGCGGTGGCTGGGAAATGCTCCAGACACATATAAAAAGCTATGGGGGAGATGTAATGCTGGAAGGTACGTTTGTGCTTTTGCCATACATAAAAAAAGCTGCACTATTTTTTCTGCTCATAGTGATTTTATTTGCATTGTTTTTTTTCTCAGGGAGATTTATTGATTTTAACAGAATGTTTGATTTTATTTATGTTTCCATTATATCTGCTGTATAGGAATATTTCTAAGATAGGAAAATGTGAAGAAGGGCGACGGCTTGTTTTATTATATCTGGAAAAGGTGCTTCATGCAAATGTGGAAATATCCGTAGAGGAAGAATAAAGAAATGATAGGGGAAAACGAGAATGAAAAAGATTAATGAACAAACAAAAAGTTTTTTACTATACGGTATAGAAGATGTGATTAAGCCGAAAGAAATCTACAAATTAGATGGAGCAATCTTGTTTCTAGTATTTTTATTTTTCTTTTTATCTGAATCAGCTCCATCACCGTTTTTTTCAAAAGTATTTTTAGTTATTGTTTATCTTGGATTCGTGATTCTTAGTTTTTCAAGAACAGAAGTGACAGGGAAAAAGGTTTTTTGGATCATTGGAATACAAAGTCTGACGTTTTCTATTTTGTTCTGTTGGGCAGCAACTATCCTCATGCTGACAACTATGAAAGAAGAATATTATAAGAGGTATCTAACCATACTCGTTATCATTTACATACTGGTAATCGCTGCATACATTTTTCTTATAATAACTTTGATTAAAAAAGATATCTACAATCCATCTTCTTCCAAAAAGCTGGCTGGAGGATGGTGTATTACTAGTTTTGTATTGCTTGGAATGGGTGTCGCAAAAGTACTTAGTAGCAGCGTTGAATATACAGCCATGATTAGAATTGCAAGCCTTTGTTCCTATTTTTGTTCTTTGGGTTCTATCTTAGGAGTTTTTCACCTGGTAAAGTATTTTGCTGTCAAAAAATGGGAGGTTGAAAAATGAATATTTTTATGAAAAGAATATAGATGAAAATAATTATAGCATCCAGGAAGAAGGATGGCTGGGAATTTTATTTTTGGTTGGAACTATATTTTTCTCAGGATTACTTTTGTATGGTTTTATAGACGGACAGGCGGATTTTTCAGTTATAGTGGCGTATGGAATATTGATTGCTTTTTCTGGAATCTGTACCCTGCATTTGTTCCTGTGGAGAGTCAAGATAAATCATGATGTAATTGAATACCGGTCGTTTTTTGGAAAAAAATATTATAAATTTTCAGATATAACAAGAAGTGTACATAAAGAAAATGGTACATTGGAAATATATGCAGGGGACAAAATAATATTCAAATTTGATGAAAACATAAGCGCATCATTGTTTGCAAATAGTCTGTCTAAGCATAAAATTTCACAAGAAACATGGTTGAGTTGTAGAGATAAAAAGTGCATCATAAGACCAAAAGAAAGCCACTATGTTCTGCCAGGCATTTTCTTTTTATATTTGGTTTACAATAGTGTGATACTTGTATTCAATGCAAAAGAAACAGCTTTTGTTTTCCTTTTATTCTCTCTTGTACCGGGAGGTATATTTTTCTATTTTTTAATGGACAAAACAATTGTCAAGGATGGATGGCTATATAGAAATGGATTTTTAAGGAAGAACTGTAAAATAAGATTAACGGATATTACCCAGATGAAAAGAAAAAAGAATTTATTTGGAGAAGCTCTTATTTTATATAAAAATCAGAAAAAAATCGCTAAAATTTCTGCCCGAAATAGAAATGTGGACTGGCTGCAAGTAAAGATTGCAGAAATAAAAAAGGATAAGAAGAAATTAGAACGTAAAAAATGAAAAATGTGAATCATATAGGGAGATTGAGTTTATGGATAATGTCATTAGATTAAGTAAATTTGTAAAAAATTTAGGAATAGTAACAACAGTTCTTTTTTTAATAATCGTACTGGTAACATTTGTTACAGGAAATATGGGGGTTGCGATATGTTTTATGCCTTTTGTATTTTTAGGTATTGCTTTAATTTTGGCATACAAGAAACAAATAATTGTAGTAAATGAAGATGAAATTGTATTTAGCTATCTGGTTAAGAAAACTCAGCATATAAAATATAATGATATTCGTTGTATTTTAATGATTCCATTAAATGGTAGAACAGATGTCATATTAATTGATAAGATGTACAATAGACTTGTTACTCTGGAGCAAGTGTATGTAAATTATGATATTTTATATGATACACTTATAAAACATGAAATAGATCTTGTGGATTTTGGTGAGTTAGTTGAACAGAACAAAGATGTATCAAAGTATGTACCTGCTTTAAACTGGATAGAAAAGAATTTCTATAAATCTATATGTAATGAGAATACAACTATCAAAAATATGTCAAAAACAATAGAAAAAGAAAAGCGTAAAAAAACAAAGCAATTTTTAAAAGCTTTAGGTTGGATTCTAATAATTGCTGATGCGGTAGCATTTTTTATTGGTGGCAAAACAATGTTAGTTATATTTATAATGGTTTTGATGATTACATATGCAGTGTATATAAAATATTATCCATATATATTTATAGAAGTCACCACAAAAAAAGGACAAGAACTGGCGTATCAATTACCATTTATGGGTGCAGCAATAGCAATGCTTTTATCCCTGAATACGAGTAAACTCTTTAATTATGAATTTGGAAACTATATGAAGATTACGGCAATTATTACTGCTTTACTTGCACTGCCATTTATTATTAAATCTTTAAAAACAGATGTACCACAGAAATTTGGACGTAAACTTTCAGTTGTATTTGCTGCTTTTATAATCGCATTTACAATTAGCTTCCCAATAAATTTTTTATTTACATTTGATGGGGCAACTCATGAAATTGCAATTGTAACAGACAAAAAGATTAGCAGTGGTAAAACTAGAGATAGAGAGTTATATGTAAGTTGTAATGGTAAAAGAGAAATATATACTGTTTCAAACAGTGAATATGAAAATACATCAATAGGCGATAGTAAAAGAATTTGTAGAAGAAAAAGTGCATTAGGATTGGAATATAGTACGATACATGATTAATATTTATTTAAAGATAAGGAAGGAATATATAAGATGAAAATATTGTTAGCAGTAGTTGGAGGATTATTATTACTGATATTCCCTTTTATAGTTATGAAAAAAGCAAAAGTAACAAAAGAAGAAAATACTGATGAAGCAAGGAAAAAATTTAATGTGTTTCTCATTTGTATGATACCTGTTCCTCTAATAGGCTTCATATTTCTTTTAATAGGGCTTAGAAGTTTTTTATAAAATTAAATAAAGGAGAAAAATGTTAAAAAACAATGATATATCAATACCAGAAGCCTGCTATGCAGATTTATGTAAGGTGGGTTTTTTTGAAAGAAAACAGGTTAAATTAACAATTATATGGAATGAAAAAATAAGCAGAAATAAACAAATACTTACACTTAAGAAGTTATATCCTGAATTAAATAAAGTGTCTACAGTTGAAATCTATAAAATTACAAAAAAACGAAGAAATGGCAATTTGCAGAGATGGGATGGGGATTTGCTGTTGACTTTTCGCATAAAGCAGAAAAAGCGGGGATAAAAATATTGTTAGAAGAATAACTAAAAATCTTGCTAATGTATAAGTTAAGTAAAAAATAGAATGAAAAATAATCATATAGCAGAGGAGATTGGGTAATATGAAGGAACAAAAGAAATCTTCTTGGGGAGCGGTTCTGGTGTCATTTTTAAAGGAATTTCTATTAAACTCATTCGAAGCCCCAGGTCATCTTTATTATGATGAAAATTTAACTAATGAAGGAAAAAGAAAGAAAAATTATATTTGGAGGGTGCTTCTACTGGTGACTGCGGTAGGAGTAGCTTTGCTTCCTGTTATAGCTTGGAACATGTTTGTTCCAGATGTGCTATGGGCAAAAATAGTTACCGTTGTAGTGTGTGAAGGCTATGTTGTTTTTATAGTAAGTATGGAGATTATCCAAATAAAGGATGAGCTAAAGGAAGATATGTTAAAAATAGGGGGATATAAAATTACTCCCAAAGGAAGTATTTCCCTATTTAAAGAAATTGATTTTAAGATTGCTCAAACAGAGTATTCTTATACAATATTGATTTCTAAGAAACCTTTAAAATGGCTTTATAAGAAGTTTTATGTTACAATCTATGGAAGACATGGAAAAGTAAAAAAGATTGAATTGGTTCGAGCAGACAAAAAGTATTCTACGAAATATGAGACAATGAATGGTACAGTCTTAGAAAAGTTGCAAGAAGAAAATAATAGGTTTTTAAGGAAATGCTTAGGTACTCCCAGTAAAAAGAGTATGACAGGCGTCGAATATTATTATGAGTGGGGACAAATACAATCCTTCTATGATGATCGTTCTTGTCAAACAGGAATTGTAATTATGTTTTAAAATAAGGAATATTGTATCTCTTGCTTCCGTATGCAGAAAGATTACATCGGTACAGAGAAATGTGGTAGTGATACACCAAAGAACACAGGCGAAACCTTATATCTCGGTTCCACAAGTAGCGAATCTTTCAAAAGAGAGAGATGGGTAAAACTTCGCTGTTTATATAATAGTAGGGGACGATGTTTTATCCCCTGCTATTATACGTTTTTTAGCATGTTTTCACCAATATTGCTTGGTACCTAACCGATTTTTCAAATAACATCTGATTCCAAGATATACTCCCTGAGAAAGTACGAAAAGCAATAGAAGATTTACGGAAAGTGCTTTTTTAATTGCTTCTCCAAAATAAATGATGACAGCAGTACTTGTCAGTATCATCAGTAGAGTAATAACATCCCAACAGTTTTTCTTATATAATTCTATAACCTTTATTTCTATCAGTATCGCCAGTATCCCTGTCCCTGCCACACATATTCCGACAACCAATATCAGAAATAACCAATATACCATTCCGGCTATAAAAGGATTTGGAATTTTTGTGCTAATCTGTGCCACAGATTGCCCGGCATCAATTGTCCAACCGATAAAAGTTTGTAGGAATGACGCTGCATCATGGAAGAATGATTTACAATCGGAAAGGAACACATCGGACTGTACTGCCTGAAAAAGAGTGGTTGTCAGCGAATACCATGCAAGAAGGAACAAGGTTGTTTGGAACATTACCGTTTTTGCTTTATACTGTCCGGCAAGTCGCTCTTTTTGTGTTCCGTATTTCGCTTTTTCATTCTGATAGGCTGTCCGGTCACAGGATTCACATTTTTCATAGAGTACCGGCTTTTCTACCGGTATCTCTACGATTTTCTGATGTGTCCGGGCATAATCCCGTTGTTGTGTTAAACAGCGTATTTTATTTTGATATTCCCCGATCATGACGTTTGCGCTTCGCAGCTTCTCTTTCTCGTTCCGCAATGCTCTGTCTGCCAGCTTCAAGTCGTTCTTTAATGCTTGAATATTCCCGGCTCTGTTCTCTTTGTTTAATTTCTCGTTCAAGATCAGAGATTCGTTGAGCTGCGTCTTCAGTTCCACGATAAGCTGGTCTTTCTGTTCCAGTTCTTCTTGTATCTCCTCGGTCAGGAGCAGAAGCTCTTCCAACTGTTCGGCGTTCTTTAATTCTCTGGATTCGTTCATCTATATCACGTCCTTTCTCTATCTGCTGTTCCAGTTCAGCAATTCGGTGTTCTGTTTCAGTAATAAACTGTTTTCGCTGTTCAGCTTCTGTGCCAATTTCTGCCATTGCTGATTTTCGTTTTCCAAAAGTTCTATCTTCGTTTTCTGTTCTTTCATCTTGGAAAGCAGTTCCTCGGTATTTGGCAAAATGTTGAGCAGCCCGGATAACTCGCTGTTTAATTTTTGCAATTTCTGATTCTGTTCCTGCATAAGAGAGAGTTGGGTGTCCCGGTTCTGCATTTCCAGAATCATTTCTGCCATTAAGGTCTGCTGTTCTTCGATTTGCCCAATCATGGATTCCATTAAGGGTATAATTTCCCGGCTTTCTTCTAATGTCATTTAATCGCTCCTTCCATAATGATAATGCACCCGATACTTTCCCAAAGGTGTCCAGTATCTTTTGCAATAACGTGTTTTGTTGTTTTATGATTTGATTTTCCGCTACTTTCCACGAACCTTTTATTTCCTGCCCGGCAAGAAACTTTTGTTCAATCTTTCTTGCGTCAGCGCCTTCATGGATGGTAGGAATCTGGAGTTTTCCCTGTTTTTCATAAGAACGGTGATCGACCTGATTCTGCAAAGGCAGATGTTCATTACATACCTTTGCCCATTCACTCCGCCATAGTTCACAGTTTTTTGGATTGTTCCATCCAGTAGCATCGGTCAGCACCCGTTTCCATTGCAAGCGGTTTCTTGCACCAATCTTCTGGATTCCGTTTTCGTCTAATACAGGGATACGGATTCCATGACGGTCAGGGTTTTTCTTATCCTGCCACCAGTTCGGATGGGATTCATCAATCACGATATTTCCGTTTTTATCTCTGACAAATTCCCAATCCTTGACTTCTTTCTTTCCCCAAGAATGATCCGGGTTAAAAGGGCGCATAGTCAGAAGCAGATGGACATGAGGATTGCCATCCCCTTTGTCGTGGATACTCCAATCAGCGCACATTCCTTTATCCACAAATGTTTTTTGGATATAGTCGGCTGTATATTGAATCTGTTCTTGTCTGCTCCATTCTTTTGGAAGGGCAAATTCAAATGACCTGCCAAGTTGGGCATCCGCACTTTTTTCAATCTTCAATACCTCATTCCATAACCTCTGTTTTTGAAATGTGATTTTAAATTTTTTTATAGCAGCTTCTTTATCTTCTGACCTTTTGTATCGGACAGACTTTTGAAAGCGTTTTATATTTTCCTCTGGTACTATCTGCCATTCAGAAGGTGCGTTTTCGCACATCATCAGACTGGTGTAGACCACTTCTTTTTTAGAAGTGTAATAACTGATACTCCCGGTTTCTTCGTTTTTCATCACATCCCCATTGAGATATGCAGAAGCGGAGATAACAGATTTTCCTTTACTTCGTCCGACTATTTTGATTGTGTAATGAAAAATCGCCATGTCTGGATTCCTCCTTTCTGCACATCCGGCATAGATTTCCGGCAACATTGCTTTCAATTTTAGAAAAAGCAGCATTGCCGGAACGCCCTCTGCGTAAGAGTGCCCTGCGCATAGCAGTCTGCATGGAATGCGCCCCTCTGGCGAAGAGTGCCTCCTGCGGCATGAGCAGGTCTGGCTGAAAGCCCCGCCGACGGAACGAGCCCGGCAAGCGTGAGCGCAGACCGGTTGCCACTTGTGGCAAACTTATTGGGACGACCTCTGGTTGTCCATAAGTGCGCCCTTCATGAAAAAGCAATGAAGGGAATGAAAAACTCATCCCCTCCGCCATTACACTTCCTCCATATCGGTATTGGCTTCTTTCTGCATTGCCTTTGAGAAAAACTTCCCATTGGCTTCCTGCCTTTTCAGAAAACCAATCAGCTTTGGGATGTCTTCCTCCTCAATAGGTGCACCAAGAACGGATTCCACTGCACCGCCAATCTGACAGAGCCTATGGGTTCGTTTTTTACTTTCTTCGGCTTTCTTTCGTTTCAGAAGTTCTTTCTTCTGTGTTGCATATCTTTTCGCCTTTTCAAGGCTTTCCTGTTCCTTCTTTTCCATTTCAAGCATTCGTTCTTCATAACTTTTTGTTGATTTTGCCATGATTACATTCCCCTTTCTTTTGCAAACATAAGTTCTCGGTTGCGTATCAGAAGAAGCACATGGTATAATCTTCTTGCGTGTAGGTATATCATGGCTTCGGTCTGATAGAACCTTTGGCGGTTTCTTTGGAAGCCGCCTTTTTAATTTGCCGCAGTTCTTGTTACGGCTTTTACATTTCCTCTATCCCTCAAATCACGACCTTCATTCGCTTCCATAAACATTTCCAGAATATCGGTTTTAATCAGGACTTTGCGACCAACCTTTAATACTGGAAGTTTCTTCCATTCTACAAGCTGTCTTAAGGTATTTCTGCCGATTCCCGTATAATCAGCAGCTTCTTCGATGGATAATGCAATTTTTCTTTGCGTCATATAATCACGTATAATCCAGTTATCCTCTTATGAGGTTAATGGATTATTCTCCTTTCTCCCAT
>NZ_QRXT01000018.1:0-34396 GCF_003460065.1 Ruminococcus sp. AF17-22AC | reverse complement strand
TTTTTAATCATAATTTTTCTTCCAAAAACTATTGACTATTTATAGTTTGTCACCTCCTTTGTTACCTTCCATTGCACGGAAGTCTGGTAATTTTTCCACATACGGCTGAAAATGCCGTCTTTTGCAAGCAATTCACGACTGTTCCCGCACTCGGCAACCTGTCCGTCCTGAATGACAAAAATCTGATCCACATTTGTTACGGTAGAAAGCCTGTGGGCAATCATAATCACTGTCTTTCCCTCGGAAAGTTTTGAGAAAGCAGCCTGTACACGGCTTTCGTTATCCGGGTCAGCAAAGGCAGTGGCTTCATCCAGAATAATAATCGAAGCATTTTTCAGCATCACACGGGCAATGGCAATTCGTTGCTGCTCTCCACCGGATAGATAGACCCCCTTTGTACCGATGACCGTATCCACACCCTGTGGGAGTTTTTTCAGAATATCATCGCATTGCGCGTGATGAAGGGCAGTCAGAACTTCCTCACGGGTAGCTTCCGGTTTTCCCATACGCACATTTTCCAGAATGGACGCCTTGATGAGACGGCTGTTCTGAAATACGAAAGACACCGTATTCATGAGTTCCTCTTTTGGGATGTCTTTCACATTAACACCACCGATTTTTACCATTCCGCTCTGGGGATCAAAGAATCGGGAAATCAGGTTGGCAAGGGTTGTCTTACCACCGCCGGACGGGCCTACAAAAGCTACCGTCTGCCCTTCAGGAATGGTCAGTGAAATATCTTCTAATACTTCTTTTTCTCCATCATAACTGAAATGAATCGATTTCAGTTCCACGGAAGCATTGTGCGGGTGTATTGGGTGTTTGGTTTCCTCCAGAGGCTTCAAACGCAAAACGCTGTCAATTCTCTGTAAAGCGTCATCTACGATCATGGCATTTTCACTTTGGAACATGATACGTGTCAGTGTAATAGAAATAACCGGCGTAATAATGATATAGAAAATGAGATCCAGTAAGAAACCGGAAGTCACACCGTCTTGTGTCAGCAACAAGCCTCCGGCGATCAGTGTGGCAAAAACTCCGTTGATTGCAGCTGTATAGAACATCATCGGTGTCCGAAGCTGCTTGGTATAAGCGATCACCCATACTTTATACCGGTCAATGGAGTCTTTAAACTTCTTAAAGGAAAAGATGGTCTGGCCAAAGGTTTTTACCACCGGAATCCCGCGGACATACTCTACCGCTTCGTTGGACATATCATCCAGCGCATTCTGGTATTCTTTCATCTTTTCCTGCATCTGCTTTCCGGTCATTATCATCATGATCAGAAATCCCAGCACAACCGGAACAAGGCTCAACAGTCCCAGTCTCCAGTCAAATGCAAACAACAGCACCAAAAGACCACAGGGGGTTGCAATGGCATTGGCTCTGTCGGGAAGCTGATGAGCGAGATAGGTTTCAGTGGCTGCGCTGGATTCGTTGACGATCTTGCGCAGTTTTCCGCTGCCAAAACTTTCAGCAAAACCTAAGGGAAGTCTGACAATATGTTCCATGGTCTGGATACGCAGGTTTGTGGCGATACGAAATGCCCCTAAATGGGAACACATCAGCCCTGCTATGTAGACAAGCACCGCTATAACCGCAAACAATACTGCCATCCAGCCATTACCGGTCAGGTTCTGTGCCTGGCCAAAATTCGGTGCCACCTCCAGTACTTCCTTGATCATTTTCCAGATGTAATAGAAGGGTACCAGAGCGATCAGGGCACTGATTGCAGAAAGCACCCAGGAAGCATAGGTCAGGTACTTATGGCTACCTGCAATTTCCAGCAGGCGTGATAAATTGGATTGTTTTTTCAAAAAAATTCCTCCTTTTCTTTGTGTTTATGATAAAGAGAACACGTCTATGTTCTTACAATATCCGAATTTAGGTTAGTTGTTGCTAACTGTCAAACAAAAATTATAAGGCATTACTGCCCCATAATTTTCATCCATCCTGCTGTATAAAAGGCGCGCATTTCTCTAACGTAGTTTTCGGCATCTTTTAGCGGCATTTCATGAATGATCAATTCAAAAAAAGTATGAAACATGCCGGTGATCAGAATATGCTCCAGCGAAGGATCGATATGGGGAGAGGGCCTTCCAAGCTTCCTTAAAACCTCCTGATAGGCATGAGTCCCTTCCACTTCAATCTCCACCATTTCATCAATTAGCCCGGCAAATTTTGTTCCTTCCGAACAGACAAGGATCAGTTTACATTCCTCTAAATGCTCATACGCATAATGAAGAATATCGTACATGCAGATTCCCGAAATATCACTCATGACTTCCGGCTGTCTGGCAGCTGGAAGTTCGGCAAACTCCTGCTGTGCCTTTATAAAACGGTTGCGAATATATTCATAATGCTCACCAACGATGGCTTCAAAAAGTTCTTCTTTACTTTTGTAATATCCGTAAAAGGCTCCGGTAGTCATTCCCACGGATTTCACAATATTCCGCAGGGAAGCGTCTTTATATCCTTTTTCTAAAAATTCCGTTTTCGCTGCCCGGTGGATATTTTCTAAAGTCATTCCATTTCCGTTTATTTTGTACACCTCCTATATAACAGTGCTATATAACACTGTTACAATTTTAATCTCTGAAAAAGGTTTTGTCAATAGCAACAAGAAATAGTTGCATAAAAACTGCAATCCAAACATCATTCTGCACTTTATTACTGATAAAATTTTTAAATACTGGTTTTGACAAAAGTTTCCTTTTTTCTAATAAATGATAAATACCGATTTCTTAGTTTTAAAAACTGAGAATTGGCTATCTCATCGCAACAATACTTATCCAATGATTTTTTGTATTTGAATACGTTTTTATCTCTCTAAAACCTGCTTCTTTCAAGGCAGCAACAAGTTGCTCAGAAGTGTAAATCTTCATACCATCAATCAACTTTGTCCATTTTTCATCTGTGGCATTCGTTCCATCACTTTCGTTACAAATCAGGAACGTCCCTCCGTTTTTCAGAACTCGATTTACCTCAAAAAAACATTTTTCCAATCCTGGCCAGAAGTAAACTGTCTCGAAAGCAGAAACATAATCAAAAACCGCATCCGGAAAAGGGATAGCAGATACATCACCTTGAACCACGCAACATTTCCCTTGTTTAATGGCAGCGGCGTTCAGTTTTTGAGATTCTGCCACACTGACCTCCGAATAATCCATTCCTGTCACATGTCCATTTCCGCATTTGTTCAACCAGGCTACAATATTTGCACCGCCTCCGCAACCAACATCCAGTACCGCAGCATCTGGATTTACTGAGATATTTGAGAATCCCCATTGTGATAACTTGGCGTGACCTCTGTTCATCATTTTCGTCATCAATTTTCCGCCAAAGCCTTGTGGCTTACGAGTATTTTCAAAGAAGCTCATTGCATTATTCCTCCTCTCTAACTTCCGATTGTTCTATTTCTTCCTTTTCTGATTTGAAATACTTTTTTGCGTATTTTTTACTTCTTTCACCAACAACTGAACATTATCATAAGCCAGACCGAATTTAAATAGCTTTTTACCTTGCTTATTATAGAAAGTAGTGACCTTATCCCAGCTACTAGTTACATTGCCATCGCCATAACGAAATCATTATTTCCCTCAAAATTATAAATTCTTTAGTTTAAAAAACTTGAAGTTATAAACATCTTTGCAAATATATCATATCTATCAACTGTACGCCGCCCTCATAAATTGGGTGGTCATAATTGTCAGTAAAGAAATTGGGAATCTTGTGAGAACGGACAAATCCACATTTTTCATAAAATGGTATCGTCAATGGACTGTCACCTGTTCCAACTTGCAAAACAGAATATTCATCTGCATATTTACTGGCAAGAAAATCAATTAGTGCTTTGCCATAGCCCTTTCCCTGACTTTTCGGATCGACTGCGATATTCTTGATTTCAAGTATTCCATTACCTTCATCGGTAACAACACATTCAGCTTTTACATTACCATCTTCAAGTACATACATAGTACTTTTTTCAAGATAGTGATCAATCATATTTTCCTGCTCATCAGCTAATAACAATAATGCTATAAATTGCTTTTTATTCTCATTCACTTCTCGGATTTTCATATCTATTACTCCGTCAAACTTGAAGTTGTCAGTTTAGAAAACCGGAAGTCAATCAAATAAAGCTTCCCATTTTTCTGATTGCATTGCATTAAAACACATCGCAATTTGTTCTTTATTATTCTTTTCTTCTGCAAGTTCTGGAAGCTCATCAATTCCAAAATAATCAAAACCTGTTGTTTCAATATTCGTTTTAAATTGACCGCCCGTCACTTCACATTGCATAAAAATCTTACATACTTTATACGCATATATTGGAAGATTATGTTTCTCCCTATCTTGAACAGCAATCACACGTTTTACAGTAACATCAAGTCCTGATTCCTCTTTGACCTCCTTTATTGTATTCTCCTCTACGGAAATATCAACATCACACCAACCTCCCGGTAATGACCAAGTACCATTTGCTTCATGAACCAATAATATTTTCCCATCTTTAAAAATCGCAGCCCTTGTATCTATTTTAGGAGTCTGATATCCTACATCACTGCAAAATAAATTTTGAACTTTTTCTGTAGATATTTCAGTTTTATAGCTTATCATTTCAGCAGAAATTTCTCGGATTCTTTCATATCGTTCTATATCAAATTTGTCCTTTCCATAAAACAAACCACCCTGAGCAATAGCTTGTAATTCTACTGCCCATTTTAGCCATTGTTCGTTTTTATTCATAGATTATCGCTCCTTTAAATTCCGAGTTGTTAAACTCTTTCTAACCTCCATCTTCTTGCCCTTCGGACAAGAAGCATCCCTCGCTCTAAGAGCTCGGTCAATTCCGATTGTTCGAGCTTTTCAAATACTAACGTACTTAATTCTGTTCAATAAGTGATTTATAGTAGTTACCAAAGTCAGCAAGTGAATTAACAATTGGAAGCATTTTTGTTCCGAGTTCCGTTAATCCGTATTCAACTCTCGGTGGCTGCTCATGGTAATCGTGGCGATATGCCAGTCCATCACTCATCATTTGTCTTAAACTATCTGTCAAAACCTTTTGTGAAATACCATCTATACTTCGTTGTAGCTCATTGAATCTCCATGGGCGCTCTTTCAAGTTACGCAAAATCAGCAGTTTCCATTTTCCTCCGATGAGAGATACCGCTGTTGCAACTGGGCATTCCGGTAATTCTTCTTTTGCTCGCATAATTCTCACCTCCGAGTCTATTGTAACACATTCAATTTTAAGTGTGCAGTTACAAAAAAGGTGCGTACTTGTTTTTGTATGTGTCTCACACTATACTAATACCAAGCAGCCAGAAACTACAAATTAACTATGGAGGTATTATTATGGCAAATTACACAAAAACAACTATTGGAAAGGAAAACCGAATTGAGCTGCATGAAAAGTTGTCTTTAACAGGTGCAGAAATCAGTTTAAACGAACTACCTGCAGGAGCAAATGTCCCATTTGTTCATTCTCATAAAGAAAATGAAGAAATCTATGGAATTCTTTCAGGTAACGGCAAAGCCATAATTGATGGAGAAGAAATCAGCCTTTCAACTGGAGACTGGCTAAAAATCGCACCTGCTGCAAAGCGTCAGTTTTTTGCATCCGATATTTCCGGAATTACTTATATCTGCATACAGGTAAAAGAAAATTCTCTGGAACATTTTACAGCAGAGGACGTCCTAATCGGCTAATTAAAAGTATTTATTTACAAAAATGCACAGTTCCCGATAAGCTAAGAACTGTGCATTTCTTTTTTCTTCAATTTTACAATTTCTCTATTTTTCAAACAAGAACTTCTCGATTTCAAATGGCGATAAATAAATCTCTCCACCATCATCAGTTTAATTTTCGTTTAGATTAACGATTTCTTTTTCCGGTATTTTCTGTCCCTCGGATTTCCTCATGATAGAAATAATCCACGATCACCGGATGTCCCTGCGGGACTCTGCCATAAGGCATTTCATTATCCACAAAAGGACAATCATACTTCTTAGCCATTTCCGTAGCTTTTACTTCAAGCGCTTCAAAGTAGCTGCGGTTATGCTTGTTATAGATCTCATCGTAAAGCGGTACAAGATCAGGATATTTTTCGGCGATATAATCCATAATTGTCTTTTTGAAACTGCCTCGAAGATTGAGATTTTCGAGCCAGAACAGATCGCACTGATCCTTTACCCTCTCAAAGATTGCTTCAAAATCCGTGATACCGGGGAATACCGGGGATACGAAACAGACTGTACGGATACCTGCTTCATATACCTGCTTCATAGCAGCGATACGGCACTCAATGCTAGAAGCAGAGTCCATATCGTTCTTGAATTTTTCATCTAGTGTGTTGATCGACCATGAAACGGTTACTCGTCCAAGCTTCTTCAGCAGATCAATATCCCGTGCCACAAGATCCGATTTTGTGCAGATCAGAATATCTGCGTCACTGCCGATCAGCTGCTCCAGAAGTTTTCTGGTATTCCCGAATTGCTTCTCCTGTGGATTGTAGCCATCTGTCACAGAACCGATGACCACCCGTTGTCCGGCATATTTCTTCAGATTCTTAATTTCCGGCCAATGCTTCACATCAAGGAAAGTGCCCCATTCCTCCTTGTGTCCGGTAAAGCGCTTCATAAAAGAAGCATAGCAATACTTGCAGGCGTGTGTACAGCCTACATATGGATTGACCGAGTAACCGCCTACAGGCAGACTGGACTTGGTCATGATGTTCTTTGTTTCCACCTCACGAATGAGGATTCCATTTATTACTTCTGCCATGATCTCTGTACCTCCAACACTTTATTGAATTCATCCGGCATTTCCTGAATCATATTTTCATTCCCTATGATAGGGACAAGATCTTCCTTCATAAATACCGGAATATCAAGCACATGCGCCTGATCTGTCAGAGACCATGCCCACTCCGGCTCCGTATGAACCTTCCTGCTCTGAACTCCAGTCATGGTGCCGACAACGATCCAGTTAATCCCGGAAAGATCAACTGAACCTGGATTGTCGAATAGCGGCTCAAAGGTAACATGATAGTGTTTTGCTCTGACATTTTCCCGTAGTGCGTCAATACGCCACAGTTCTGCTTTTCTCGTCACCGTAACACCAAACCATGCGTTTTCCAAATCTGTATCAAAATCCAGCAGATCTGGTCGCTTTGTAAGGAACAGGAACTGATGCTGTGGATTTTCACGGATTTTTTCAAATACCTCGTCTCTCCATTCTGACTTCCAGCCGGAAAGATCACTCATGCCGGTAAGAAGAAAGTTCTGCGGACGTTTCTTTTCCATCATCTTGAGCTTACCCGGAAAGAATTCAGGGTCAGCAAAGTCATCAATCATATGCCAGCGTTTCACATTATTGCGGGCATAGCAATATGCACACCCCACTGTACATCCGATGACGATATTCATGTTTTGAATCTGATCTTTGATACAAATATTCATGATTTCTGCCACTCCTCAAGATTCTTTCTGATACGGTCGAGGCATTCCTCAAACTGGGTAATTTCTTCCTCCGAAAAACCTTTGTAGTAAATACTGCCCATTTTATCAGATACAGAATCGTATTCGTCCTTTAAGGCATGTGCTTTTTCAGTCAGAAACAGGAGTGTTTTCCTTTTGTCCGTTTCAGACTGAACGCGTCTTAGCAGCCCTTGATTTTCCATTCTTTCCAGCATCGTAGTAAGAGAAGTTATCGCTAATCCACATTTAATCGAGAGTGACCTGATTGAGATTCCATCTTCCTGCCACAGTACATAAAGAATACGCCCCTGGGCTCCGTTAAACGCATCAATATTCTTTTCGCTGAGAATCTTCTCAAAGATTCGATCTCCAAGTTGTTTTATTTTGGTAACAAGAAATCCGCCATTCATTTTCACACAAAAACTCCTATATAGTATTTTATCAAATAATACTATATAGGAGTTTTACTGTCAACAGTTTGTATGTCTAAGTAGAAGTAAACTCCGATTGTATAATCACTTAATTTAAGGGTTTCATTAGCTGTTATATTTTATTAATAAACTCCCCGCTAACCCTTATAAACACTAACTTTTCTGTAGGTGAGCTTTCCCTTAGGTATTCCCTTGTGTTATATCGTTTCACAAGGCTTTACGAACCCTCGTAAGGGAAAAAATAAGAGAAGCAAAATCGCATAACACATTATAGCATAATATGAACGGACTGTGTGAACTGCTTGAAATGCTTTTTGAATTTTACAGAAAAGAGGATTGGTTTAATGAACATAATATATGCAGATTACAACATTTATCATAACAGCATTGATATATGCACTTATGCCGGATATATTCTTCGGATTGATTGTGCAAAGGCAGAGAAAGGATTAAAGACAACACCTAATTCAGAGTGTGCCTTGAATGCTTTGGCAATAGACAATCCTGTGAAGTATGCTCGACTTTATCTTGACGGTACTATGCAGATGTGGATAGATGCGGAAGATTCGTTGGAACTATGGTAAATAATTCTTAAGTCAAAACAAGCACCAAATGACATTACAAGTCATTTGGTGCTTGTTTTATAGATTCCATGGAGCTTTTCTTTGTCGTCCTCTATGAGAAGATTAATAAGGTCAGTATTTTCTATCTAAAATTTTATTAAACCGACTAAAGAACGTTGAAGTTGTTATTATCGCTGCCAAAATATCACTGATTGGCTCAGCCAAAAATACCGCAAATACTTTATTCTGGATAAAATGCGGCAGGATAAAAATCAACGGAATCAACAGAATCAATTTTCTTAAGCAGGCAAGTAATAAACTAACTTTTGCCTGGCCCAATGCCATGAAACTCTGCTGACAAGCAACTTGGAATCCAAGAGAAAAAATACCTGCCATGTAAATTCTTAACGCCCATGCCGTATACGTGATTAATTCTGTATTATTCGAAAAAATACCTGCAAACATCTTCGGAAATAGAAGCATAATCAACCAGAAGCATCCCGTAAAAATTGTACAAACTGTAAATTGAGTAAAAAATGCTTTTTTTACTCGATTTCTATTTCCTGCACCATAGTTATAGCTCATGATTGGCTGTCCACCCTGACAAATTCCCTGTAATGGTAATGTTGCAAGCTGGCTAACACTGGTAATAATTGTCATAGCCCCTACTGCGAGATCTCCGCCATATCTTGACAAACTGGAAGTAAAACTGATAGACAAAATACTTTCCGTAGATAACATGACAAATGTAGATATACCAAGAGCAAGGCATGGTAAGATGATTTCTTTTTGCAGTTTAAAGTTTTCTTTTTTAAGATGCAGAATCGTCTTCTTTCCTGACAAGAAACGAAGGATCCATATTGCCCCTACAGCCTGACTCAAAACAGTTGCGAGTGCAGCTCCCTTTACTCCAAGATGAAATACGAAGATAAAAATCGGATCAAGAATGATATTGATTACAGCACCAATCACTGTTGTCATCATGCTGATCTTCGCAAATCCCTGTGTCGTAATAAATGGATTCATTCCCATCACGATCAAAACAAAAATACTTCCAAGAATATAAATCCTTGCATAATCCACGCCATAGGGAAGTGTCTTATCGCTAGCACCAAACATCGTCAGTAACTGTGGCGCAAAAGTAAAGAATATCACCGTCAAAGCTGCGGCCATAAGCATGAGAATTGCAAAACAGTTTCCAAGAATCTTTTCAGCTGTCTTATTATCTTTCTTTCCCATAGAAATCGCTGCACGCGGTGCACCTCCGGATCCTGCCAGCATAGCGAAGGCATTGATCAGCATGAGAATTGGCGTAAACAATCCAACACCTGTTAATGCTGCGGCACCGACACCTGGAATATGTCCGATATAAATACGGTCAACAATATTATATAAAAGGTTGATGATTTGAGCCACAACAGCCGGTATTGCAAGCTGGGCCAAAAGACGTGGTATTTTTTCTGTTTCCATAGCTTGTGCGTTTGACTTACTGTTCATGTCTGTGTTCTCCTAAATATTATCTAGTCATCTCAATATGATCAAATTGCTTATGCAGTCTCTCCCCTAAGTGTTCTGGTATTCTTGATAATGTACAAAACAACTGATACAACCATCATTATAGCACACAAACCAATTAACAGATCTGACACCATTGGTGTAATGTGGAACCATATAATATGCACAGCCACAGTTCCATATAATAAAAAGGTTACTATTTTTCCATGCCAGTCTGCACCATGCACTTTTCCTGTTTTTCGTATCACAAGGCATCCACTAACCGCCATATAAAGTTCCTTAACTGCCATTATAACGATCAACGGGAGCATATGTGGAAAGCGAGTAAACGAGCAAATCAACATTGCTGCCTGTGTCAGCTTATCGGCAACCGGATCGAGAATCTTTCCTAGATTGCTAATCATATGAAATCTTCTTGCAATATATCCATCAGCGAGATCCGTAAGACCGGATAGCAATAAGATTTCTCCTGCTAACAAAGGATTTTCCTTTACACAATAACTCCATATAATTACTGGAATCAGACAAAACCGAAAAAAAGAAAGCAAATTGGGTACTGTAATAATTCTATTCAAATTTTCTTTCTGACTTCCTTCACTCTGCATGTACGGTCACATCACTTTCCTTTTGTTTCGACATAAACCAATAAAATACAGCACAAAATGCCAATGCAAATACAACACCAAAAACATTCTGAATCACTCTAAGACTAACTGCTCCTTTTAATCCATAACTTTCCGCAGCAATTGCGAGAGCGCCAAAGGTATTAAATACAGCCTGCCAGCCGTATTGCGCTGAAAATCCTACACCAATTCCACCAAGAATTCCTATATAAGCATAGATGGATGATGGAAGCAGAAAATATAATACGGTGAAGCATATAACGCCTACAATATTTCCGACAATCCTTTTACGGACTCTGTATTGCATGTCTTCCACAAACGGCAAAATTGCTGACATAGCTGCAATACCTGCCCACATTGCACGTGGCATATTGCAAAGTTCTGCAATGCAAAGGACAATTGGTACACATATAATCTGGCATAACTGCCATTTTGTTCTCGATGAAGTGATATCAAATTCCTGGATTAGATCTTTCAAATTTCTTTTAAAAGTTCTATTTTTATGATTTCGATAAAATACAAAACAGGTAAGAACTGCACCTAAAGCCATTCCGACTAATCGCATCTGATAGCTTTTTCCCGTAACATCATAACCATATAGCAGCAGATACCCAAGAACCAATGTAGATTGATTAAACATGAATGGATTATGGCATCCGAACAGAATCAACACAGCCAGTGCCGCAATATTTAACAGCATTCCCAATACCGGTGAAAACTGATTTGCTAAATGCGGACATACAGTCATAATTACAAAGAACAAAGCCAAAAGCATCGTAGATTGTCCGGTGTGGATCCCCAGATCCGCATTCCGAAATACCATAAGGCATAATAAAACTACTACACCCACAATACTATTCTCATTTCCAAATAAGATACTGAAAATAGTAACAAATAAAAAACAAAATGCCATTGTAACAGCTATCTTTACCAAATATACCAGTATATGATATGATTTTTCTTTCACTGTTTCACTCTTTTTCAACAGATTTTTAGAACCTGCCTGATTTAACTGCAATTCCTGATAAAATGTCATGTAATTTCTCCTCTATCTGTTTTTCTTAAACTTATATGGCCTCATCTTTCTGTATTGGAAGCTCTACAACAAATCTGCATCCACCATATTCACGGTTTTCTGCTTTGATTGTTCCTCCGGCACTATCTACAATCCGTTTTACAAGTGCAAGACCAAGACCGTTTCCTTCTGCCTTATGAGAACCATCTACCTGATAAAACTTGTCGAATATTCTAGTCTTTACATCTTCCTCGATTCCTGGTCCTTCATCCTCCACAATGAACTTCACAGAATTCTTTTCCTGTTTCAGAAACATCGTAATTGTTCCCTTTGCCGGACTAAACTTGATTGCATTATCTAAAAGATTCATCCAGATATGCATAAGAAGTCCTTCATTTCCAGTATATTTGACTTCCTCCAATTCTACCTGGAAGCCAATTTCTTTTTCTGTCCATTTTGTTTCCAATGAAAGAAATGCCTGGCGGATCTGTTCATCCAGACGATATTCTGTTTTTTTCATTGGTATATTCTGATTCTCTAACTTGGATAACAGCAAAATATTACCAACCAATCCGGAAAGTCTTTGGGTGTTAAATAAGATTTTTTCTACATATTCCTCTTGATCCGGAGACAGTTCTTCTCCCTGAAGCAGCATTGTATATCCTTCAATGGCATTAATCGGGGTCTTAAACTCATGAGAAACATTAGATACAAAATCCATCTGCAGCACCTCTGTTGCACGAAGTTCTTTTGTCATAACGTTAAAACTTTGATAAGATTCTCCAACTTCTGCTATACGGCTGTTCGTTTCCAAATGCTGTTCAAAATCTCCCTGAGAAACTTCCTTCATTGCTTTACTAAGTCTGGTAATTGGTTCCAGTAACTTTGCATTGATAAAGGAAGTGATCAGCCCTGCAATCAATGTATTGAAAATCAAAAGCCAGCCAAGCACAGGTATGCTGCCCGGCAGATTAAAAAAATGATTCAAAAAAGCAAATAATAAAGCAGATATGACTGTTGAAAATACAAGTGCCAGCCAGATTGCACCAGTCAGACAGGATCGGATCCGCAATCCTTTTTCTTTCTTTTGTTCCATTATTTTTTCACCACCTTGTATCCAATTCCACGCATTGTTACGATTTCAAAATCAGGGTTATCTTTAAAACGCTCTCTGATTCTTCCTATATGTACCTCTATCGTATGTGGGTCTGCCTCCGTCTCGTATCCCCATACTTCATCCATCAACTGTTGTTTTGTAAATGTTCTGCCTGGCGAAGCTGCAAGCTTGTATAAAAGCAGGAATTCTTTTTTAGGCAAAACAAGACTTTCCTTATCAGTTGTAACCGTCATTGCATCATAATCAAACTCTGTTGAACCGATCACAATTTTGTGTTCATTCAGTATCTGTGCACGGCGAAGCAGTGCTCCGACTCTTAAAACCATTTCATTCACATTTACCGGTTTTACCATATAATCGTCACTTCCCGAAAGAAATCCCTGACGCATATCATCAAAGGAACCTTTCGCAGTGATCATAAGCACTGGTATCTGATATCCTGCTGAACGAAGTTCTGACACCAGTTCATAGCCATCCATAACCGGCATCATAATATCAGAAATGATCAGATCAATATATTCCTTATCCAATACTTCTAATGCCTGTGCTCCATCCGATGCACTTTTGACTTGATATCCATTCTTCTCAAGCACTTTTTGGAATAGCTGGCTTAATTCTTTATCATCTTCTACAATCAATATTTGAAACACGTTTTCCTTCCTCCTTAATTAAAACAGATACCTTGCCCATCCAAGCAGATGCTGTACCAAAAATATTTTTCTCTGACGTTTCTTTGTTAATTCGATTGGCTCTACATGATATGGATCATTATAAGTTCCGCCTTCTAATATCTGGCGGGACACTTTTTCATACTCCATCATGCCCTCTTCCAACTGTTTATTAATATCTTTACTGCGAATTACAAGCATCAGTTCCGTATCCAGATATGCACTTCTCATGTCCATATTAAAGGAACCGATTACAGACAGATCATCGTCAATCAGAATACTTTTTCCGTGGTATGAATAACCGCCTTCATATTCCCAGATATTAATTCCTGTACTTAAGATTCTATTTCTGTTTTTCGCATAATCGGCAGACCCAAATGGATTCCCATTATTCGCAACTGAATTTGTCATGATAGAAAAATCTGAAACGTTCTCTGCAATCTCCTCCCATGTATTATACATCATATCATTACAGATAATATATGGCGTGTGGATCTTCACACGATTTTTTGCATTTTTCATCAATTCTCCCAACTGATACCACACTACTGGTTCTTTGGAACCTGTGTGAATAGGATTTGACACTAATGTAATCTTTTCTGTCTCAAAAGTTTCGTCCGTATAATCGGTCTCGCAGATTCTTTCCTTATTCTCTTCAAAATATTTCTGATAGCTGTTCTGCAGCTCTAAAACTGCGTTCTTTACAGATTTTCTATTTGCCAGTTTTTTATTGTTATGAAAATAACCACTGTCTTCCTGATTCCATATGGTTTCAAAATACTCTGACAACTGGTTAACTGAATTTTCTTTCTCAGGTTCATCGCAAACCACTAACACGTCTCTGTCATAGTTCTTATGTCCCGGAAAATCACCCAGGAAATAATTGTATGTATTTCTTCCCCCAAGAATATATCTCTTTCCATCTGCAATCAAATATTTATCATGCATTCTACCCATCATCTTCCATGGTTTCAACGGATTGGCCTTATTATATAGTTTAATTTCAACATTCTCATGAGAAGATAATCCATAGAAATACGGATTTCCTTCCATATCAATCCAGCTCTCCATTCCATCTACTAACAGACGAATATGTACACCTCTGTCTGCCGCATCATGCAGTGCTCCTAAAATCAATTTTCCACTTTCATCGGATTGAAATGCAAAAGTAGAAAGAATAATTTCCTTTTTTGCATTCTTGATCAAACGCACTCTTTGTAAAAGCGCTTCTGGATTCTTTTCTATGATTACTGCCCGTTCTGTATTTTCACTGCATTCGTTCCATGACTCATTTTTTGTTTCTTTTTTGGTTGTATTGGACACTTCCGGCTGCTTTTTATATGCAACGCAGATTCCGAGCAATTCATAAAAAGCCACACATAAAAAAATTGCCAGTATAACAAGAAGGATTTTACATATTTTATGCTTTTTCATTGTACATCACCTGATTTCTTTTTATTTCATACTTATACAATACAAAGTCAATCTCAATTTAACCTCAACAAGGTTTGTTTTTTTCATCCATGCAAAATCTTCTTTGTACAACAGACTGTTAGATATAGCAAAAACGGCCTTTCAAAAACAGTTAACTTCTAAATCAACTGTTTTTTGAAAGGTCGTTTCATCAGATTCTTATAGCAATCCAGCAAATAATCTCATAAATAATTGTCCCAGTCGCAAATATGCACTTCGTCCGGTTTGATATTGGTCTGTCACATCACGACATTCTCCCATCGTTCTTATCAGATCATTTTTTATTTCCACAACTGCCTGACAATCTGCCATAAAACAGCCGTTTTCAAAATGGTGATATAAACTTCGATAATCCAGATTAATTGTTCCACAAGTTGCCATACAGTCATCTGCCACACTCATTTTTGCATGACAGAAACCAGGCGTCCACTCATAAACACGAACACCATGTTTAACTAATCCATGATAAAAAGAACGAGTTATATTATAAATGAATTTTTTATCAGGGATACCAGGTGTGATAATTCTTACGTCTACCCCTCGCTTAGCAGCCAGACATAACGCATGCGTCATTTCATCTGTTATGATTAGATATGGAGTCATAAACCAACAGTATTTTTCAGCTTTATTTATCATACTGATATAAACTTCTTCTCCTACTTGCTCATTATCCATAGGGCTGTCTGCATAAGGTTGAACAAACCCAGTTTGCTGTGCCGCATAATCATAGTGGAAAAGGTATTTACTAAAATCAGAATCATTAGCATCCTTATCACTTACTGCATTCCACATTTCCAAAAATGTCACCGTAAGCGACTGAACAGCATCTCCTTCTAAACGAATACCTGTATCTTTCCACTGTCCATACGGGTGTGTGTAATTAAAATATTCGTTTGCTAGATTATATCCACCTGTAAATCCGACTTTTCCATCAATAACTGTTATTTTTCTATGATCACGATTGTTCAAAAACAGATTTAAACCTGGCATAAACGGATTGAATACACGGCAATGAATTCCTATTGCCTCCATCTTTTTCACAAAATCTGTGTTAATAAAGCCTATAGAACCCATATCATCGTAGAATACTCTAACTTCCACACCTGCTTTTACTCGCTCTTCCAGAACATCTTGAATCTTATGCCATGCTTCAGCGTCTTCTATCGCATGATATTCCATAAAGATAAACTTCTGTGCTTTCTCCAAATCCTTAAGCTGTGCCTCTAATCCTTTCACTGCTTCATCAAAATACACAATATCCGTATTCTGATAGATTGGATACTGCGAATTTCTTTGTATGTAACTTGCTATATTTCCTGCTTTCGGAATTGTTTCTTTTATTCTGCTCAAACACTCCTGACTGTCCGGAAGCATTGGTAACAATTTGCTATCAATTTCTGCATATCGCTCACGCATTTTATGTGTGCCACCATTCAAACCAATCAACAAATACAGGCCTACACCCATAATTGGGAAAATTAGAATTAAGATGACCCAAGGCATTTTCATAGAGGATGTCTTATTTGATGCGTACAATCCCAAAACCAAGATCCCACTCAAAATCCTTGTAAATAAATTTATGATTTCTGCATATTCATTCAAGCGTGTTACGATAGTAATAATAAAAATCACTTCTAGAAGAATGCAGATTATGGAAAAACACAGCCGTTTTACCCCATTTTTTGTTTTTGCTTTGCCCTCTAAAGTATCTTGTTTCATATATATTCCACCTTCCTATTTGCTCAGTTTTCTCCCTAAATTTCGTGGAACATACCAATTTTGTCTTTTATTCTCTGCATTTCATTATCTGCTTCAATGATAGCTCTTGCAGAATGAAGTAATTCTTCACTTATCTCATCATAGCCAGGCATTTCTTCAATTCCTTTTTTATAGCGAAGTTGATGTTCCAATGTTGCCCAGAAATCCATACCATTGGTTCGAATCTGTAATTCTACACGCATAGGTGTTTTACCCTTAGCAAAAAATACTGGTATTTCAACAATCATATGATAGCTTCGATAACCATTCGATTTTGGATTTTTTATATAATCTTTTATTTCAATAACTTTAATATCATCCTGTTGGGTAATCAAATCTGATATCATATAAATATCGTCAATAAACGCACAAACTATTCGAACGCCTGCTACATCATTGAGATATGTCTGTATATTTTCTGTTGTAAATTCATATCCCATCTTCTGCAGTTTATCGTAAATACTATTGGGCTGCTTAATTCTTGTTTTTATAAAAGAAATAGGATTTCGATTGTTCTCAACTGAAAATTCATCATCCAAAACCTCAAGTTTAGTTTGTATCTCCCGAATAGCACAACGATACATCATCATTAAATTATAAAATTTTGTAGCATTATTTAAAAACTGTAGTGATTCCGGACTGTCCATCCTGAGTTTTTTTACTTCATCTTTTGTCATGGAACTTTCCTTTCTACCTCATCCCTGATTTCAAAACATTATTTATTTTGATAGTTGATTCGTTCTCCTTGAATTACTGGATAACAAATCATTTTATCACTATCCAGATTTTCTACATGCATATCTACTGCACTGATCTGATGGTTTTCATAAGTATTGTAATAATAAATACCTTTTGTAACATTACAACACGACGTATACAATGTGATTTCATATTTTCCATCCGCTACTTCGCAACATCCTCGTTGCTGATCCACAGATCCGAGAATGTGGAAGAATTGGCTAACGCTTTCTTCCTCTGATTCACCTGAAATTGCATTTACCTTTGTAAAAGCTACACGTACAAAGCGAGAGGAAGATGAGAGATCTCCCGGAAGACCTAATCCTCCCATACCTCTACTATATGCATCAAGAGCCAAATTTTCGCAGAAAGTATTTCTGGGCTGTTTAGGAGATAAATACATATAATTATTTAGTTGAAACATCTGCTGTGGAAATGGCGGATTATTCGTAAGCACTCCTACTGGATTGTCATAAATATGCAAACCATCTGACATAGATTCTACCGTAATTGACTCATTCTCATCAGAAATGATCCAGTGTAATTGTGCTAATGGTAATTGCTCGCTGAAAGGAGTATTAACAATATTAATTCGTTCAAGAAGCTCGCGAACTTCAACTAAAGAAGAACACTGACTTAAAATCCACGGAATAAATTCAAACTGTGCAATATTTTCCACATCTGGCTTAATCGCGGCATAAACAGCATTTCCGACAAAATTCAGTCCTGCCATTGCCACTCCTTTTTCATTCATAGCATCATAATACAAAGGATAATCTTCTGCAACATGAGCCATTCCAATAATTGCATAATGATTTTTCATATCGCCAACATGGCGAAAATTAAACGCATAATTACGTGGTGTAATTACTATCTGATCACCATAAGAGAATTCATAATCGAGGGTTCGTCCAAAGTAAAAATCTTTTGTTTTATAAGTTGCTGCTGTACACATGATCGTTTATCCTCCTAAATAGATTGAAATATGTCAATGAGTTTTTTTCTTGAACAATATTATAGCACAATTCTTTTATTTTGTTCCAACTTCATACATGATCATAACATGTAAACTTTAAACTATTTTCCTAGATTATTTCTCCATCAGTTTTTCAAACCAGGTATCCATAGCTAGGATGAATTGACCTACGTCTGGCAATTCTTGCAGCATTTCGTTTAGGGTTTTGTGCTTCACATATTTCTGCACATACACCCAACAGGCAACGCTACTGGCTTCTGATACAATGTCAGCTATGGTTTGGCGCATAAGCTCTTCAAATTCAGCAATTTCTTCTTTCGGAACAACATCATACAGTGTTGGTGCCTGATGACTTATTTTTACTCCATTTTCATTTGCATCTTTAAGCAGATTCTTAACTTTTTCTCTTGAATCCTCCGGTACTTTCATGTATTCCCACATAAATGCTACCACATCGGCTGGTGTGTCTTTTTTAAGTGGTGGTAGCTGAATATAATCATTGTTTTCGCTCATTTTCATATCCTCCTCACGATATAATAAAATCAATAATACGTTCTCTTGTCATGTCCAGTACAGTATCTACGAACACTCCTGCAAACAGGATCAGATGCAGAATTACACTCAGCGCAAACAGAAATGCAACCTGTACCCAGTCATGGTAACAGTATGCAGTCGCTATAATCAACATAGTGAATATAAACCCAAGAATCCCTCTGGCAACCGCATAAGTCTGTACTGTCATCTTCACTGCCAGGCCGATCACAAAAAGGATCAGCCATACTGGCAGTAATAATATTTTCCCAGCAAATTTTAAAATAAACATGTGCACCTCCTATCTTACCAGTCCTGGCATATCATGGTTCACCTCTGCCTGATAATACCCGTTCATCGTAGACGGTGCATTAAACAGGGCTGCTAATAAATATTTCTTGATGTTCTTCACTTTGGTGGTGTTACCACGCATACAGTGTAAGACATCCCTTGCGTAATTGGTTCTGAAATCTACCATAGTCAGGAGAATACCCTCAATCGCCAGTTTTCGGTTCAGTCTTTTCTTTACTGTAAGAATAGTCTTGATCAGCTGTTGAAGTCCTTTAACAGGCAGATATGCGGCCTGTACAGGTATCAGCACAGAATCAGAGGAGACCAGTGCATTGATTGTCATCATACCAAGGCTTGGCATACAGTCGATCAGGATATAATCGTATCGGCATCTTATCGCATCGATATATTCCTTCATGATCATTTCTCTGCTCATAACATTTCCCATCGTTACTTCCAGGGCAGAAAGCTCAATATTTGCCGGAAGTAAATCTACATTTTCCTGGTGATGTAAGATACCATCTTTCAAGGAGATTTCTTCTTCATTGATGACATCCATCATGATCGTTGCCAGTGTAATGCGAAGATCATCCGGTTCCTCATATCCAAGACTTGCTGTTAAACTTCCCTGTGGATCCGCGTCGATCAGCAACACTTTCTTACCTTCTCGTGCCAGTCCAATGCCTACATTTACGGTTGTGGTGGTCTTTCCAACGCCGCCTTTCTGGTTTACTACGGATATAACTTTACACATGATTTCTTCCTCCTTTAACTTTCCCATGATTCTTTTTTCCATAATTTCAACAATGCCAGTATTTCCCGCTTCATCATTGCCGGTGTATAGGAATTTGGAAAATACTTGTGTAACTGCTCATTAGTAAATGCTACTCTTGTGATCTCACCCTTTTTAACTTCACACATGATTTCTTCCATCTTTTCCAGTGATAACTGTTTTTCTTTACTCAGCTACTTTATCCGCTGAGCCTGTGAGAGTGACGGAATCGCTTGTGCATCAGTTCTTTATCTACCTGATTCATTTTGCCCTCTTTATCGAAACGGTAATTCTTCTCCATATCCATCCGGGATATGCTGAAACCCATCTGCATCTGCTTCTGGAAAAGGTATCGGAGTGTTCCCACTAGCATCTTTTCCGTCAGCGAATTCCAGTCGGCTTGCAGTTACCTCTGTGGTATAGACCGTTTTATCTGTTTCCTTATCTTTATAGCTTCCGATCATCAGCTCACCAAGAATTGCAACACGCTTTCCTTTTGTCAGGTAATCCCTTGCGAAATCTGCCTGTTTTCCAAAAGTTGTAATTTTAATATAATTGACACCTTTATTAAAATTTCTCGGCACAGCCAGATAAAATGATGCAATATGATACTTTCCTTTTTCTGTCTCGACTTCACTATAACTGGGATCTCTCACCAGACGTCCAATAAGTACAACCATATTCATCCATCCTTCCCCCCTTTCTTACTCTATTTGCTGCCTTACTGGCAACACAAGAGTACGGCAGATCAGATACGAAATAAAAACCAATCTGCCGCACAGCTTCTATTGTCAGCAGCCCTGGCGATAACCAGGGCTGTCATCATTTCAGAAAACAGTGCTAGATTGTCTTTTCACATGTGTAACCCATTTCAGGGTTCACCCAATCCGTTCACGCCATTGCAGGCAGTCTCAGCCATATCGTGTATGGTCTTCAGATTCCTCACTTTATCTGACCGGCATCATCGGGAGTATCATTATTGATCCGCAGCTTTCCATAGAAAAGCCATATGCAGACCCCTGTTTCTATTATCCTTACGGACTATCCGGAACTCTCTACAGCAGCTCCGGCGAATTGGCAAGCTCATTAAGTTGTCATTGTACGCAAGCTGCCACGACTTAAATGATGGTGTGACCTGCTCAATTCCTAAATACAAAAGGTGGGGATTTAGTTAAGAATCTTTTTGAAAAAATTTTTGATACAATTTTCAGAACTGTAAAAGTCAAAAAAATAGGGGCTGTCGGGAAATAGATAGTTCCAAAGCAGAGAGGGTATGGCTCACAACGAGTCATACCCTCTCTGAATTTATCTGAAAAAAGAAAAAAGATGGCTAACGACAACCATCTTTCTCTCCGTTACATGTTATAATGTAACTATGCTAACAACTAATTATTATAACGATTTTTTTGAGTTTGGGCAACAGAAAATTAACTTTAGTTTCTTCGAATTGAGTTTACCTGACGACGATCCAGTCTATACCCTGAAAAAAGTGATGGAGGAATTAGATTTTTCTGGCTTGTTAGCCAATTGTTCAGATAAGGGAAGAACCGGGTACAACCCAATTATGATGTATGCTGTAGTTACCTATGCAAATATGCGGGGAATACGTTCTGTTGACTGTATTGTTGATCTGTGTGAAAGAGACCATGCTTTTATCTGGCTGACGCGCGGACAAAAACCGAAACGTGATGCTTTTTATGACTTTAAAAACAGGAAGCTGACATCTGATGTCCTGGATGACCTGAATTACCAGTTTATGCGGCGGCTGCAGAAAGAAGGGCTGGTCACATTAAAAGAACTTTTTATTGACGGTACAAAGATAGAGGCAAATGCGAACCGTTATACTTTTGTATGGCGTGGAAGCATCAATTATCATCTGGCAGGACTTCTGGACTCTATCGACCAGCTTTTTGAAAAATATAATTCTTTTTTGCAGGAGAATGATTATGGAACAAAGTACGAGCTGGGAAATGCACAGATGTTTGTGATCGAAGGGATGGATAAAGTCCGGGAAGTGATCGAAAAGAACAGAAAACGAAAGCTTGTAAAACATAAAAAGCTTTCAAATAACCGTATTATAGAGATCGATAACTGTTCACCGCTTGAAATACGGAAACTCCAGAACAATCTCACGATGATCGCAGACAACGAGGAAATCGAATTCGTTTACGGAAAAGTAAAAAGAAAACCTGCACTTCAACAGCTGCATGAGGAACTGGAACAATGCGAAAAACGACTGATGGAATATAAAGAATGCTTTGAGATCATGGGAAAAAACAGAAACAGTTATTCCAAAACAGATCTGGAAGCGACTTTTATGCGTATGAAAGAAGATCACATGCTGAACGGACAGTTAAAGCCAGCATATAATGTTCAGATCGCGGTAGAGAATTATTATATCGTACATGGATATGTAAGCAGCGACCGCACCGATTATAATACCCTGATCCCGGTCCTTGAAAAACATAAGACTGCTTTCGGGAGTATTCTGGAAGAAGTAACTGCGGACAGCGGGTACTGTAGTGAAAAAAATCTGCTTTATTTAAAACGGAATGAAATATCCAGTTATATAAAACTGCAGGATCATGAAAAGCGAAAAACACGCGCTTATTCAGAAGATATCAGTAAATATTACAACATGAGGACAGGGATCTTTGAAGATGAACAGTTCTATATCTGCCATGACGGACGTGAACTGCGGCATCTCAGGACAGAGAGCAAAGAGCAGGATGGATATACACAGACCTTTGAGGTATATGGTTGTGCAGACTGCAGCGGATGTGAACATAAAGCGCGCTGTCTGTATAAGTATGATGCGGAGAAAGATGCCGAAAAGAACAAAGTCATGAAGATCAATGAACAATGGGAGGAACTGAAAGAAAGATCGCATGCCAATATCCAGAGTGAACGCGGGATCCTGAAACGCCAGACACATTCCATTCAGACGGAAGGACATTTTGGAGATATAAAGGAAAATGAGAACTTCCGGCGTTTTAATTACCGTTCGGCAGATAAGGTATATAAAGAATTCATGCTGTATGCTATTGGAAGAAATATAAATAAATATCATCGTTTTTTATACGAAAAACTGAGAAAATTTGAAGGAAAAACTGCCTAGAAAAAAATGCGGCTGAAAAAATCCAAACAAGGATTTTTTGCGGCCAAAAACAGAAAGTATTTATCAAAATAAAAATATCCTGAACAAGTTGCAGAGCCAGAAAGCTCTGTAACTGTCAGGATATTTTTGTTTGGTGCTGTCAGCTCTAAAAAACGTTATTTACCGACAGCTCCCTGTTTTGTTTTAATGATATTTATGCATCCGTACATAATAGCTGATGCATAAGATCACAGTGGCTCCGCTCCATGCTGCAATCTCTGCAAAGAAAATACCGTCCTGTCCGATAAAATGGGGAAGGATCAGTGCAGCACTGATACGCATGACAAATTCAGCCATACCACTTACCATAGGCATTAAGGTATCTCCCAGCCCCTGAAGTACAGATCTGTACACGTACAGGAAGTACAAAACCCAGAGCATGGCAGCCATAATAGAAAGGTATTTAAAAGCAATTGCCAATACCTGCTGTGTCTGCTGCGGTTCACCTGAGATGAAAAGTGAGAGAATATTTTTTCCAAATAAAAACATGGCAGCAGAAATGATCAGTGAGGTAAGCAGGGAAAGCAGCATACTGCTACGGACGCCTTTTCTGATCCTGTCAATCTTTCCGGCTCCCAGATTCTGACCCACATAGGTAACGATGGCATATCCATAGGAAATAGCAGCCATTTCCAGCAGACCATAAAGCTTGTTTGTAGCTGTAAATCCTGCTACAAAAAGGAAACCGTAGCCATTGATCACATACTGGACTACCAGACCGCCCACACCGATGATGATATTCTGAAATACAACAGGAATACCAAGCTTCATCAGGCGGGCATTCATGCCGGAGGCAGGCATAAAATCTGCTCTGGTCAGATGAACGATATCAATTCTGCGTAAAATCAGGAAACAGTAAACAGCGGAGAAGCTCTGTGCAATCACAGTTGCGATTGCTGCTCCTGCCACACCCCATCCGAAGCCTGCCACAAAAAGGATGTCCAGTGAGACATTCAGCACAGATGCGATGATCATTGCGGTCAGCGGTGTTTTACTGTTTCCCATAGCCCTTAGAGCAGAGGCAAACATATTATAGGCTGCTGTGGCGGGGATTCCACAGAAAATGATGCGCAGATATAACAGAGACATTCCGATAATATTGGAAGGTGTATGCAGCCCTGTTAATACCAGCGAAGCAAATGACTGGCTGAGAATCAATACTCCGGCTGCGATGAATGCGGTCAGCCGGTAACTGTGAGCCAGAGATTTACGCAGATTTTCGAAATCCTTTGCCCCATAATACTGGGAGAGTTGAATAGAAAATCCCTGAGTGAGTCCTGTGGATATTCCTGTGACAACCCACATCAGAAAGTCAACAGCACCCAGTGCGGCAAGAGCCTCCACACCTGCAACCTGACCAACAACCATGGTATCCACCATTGTATAAAGCTGCTGACAGATATTTCCCAGCATCAGGGGAATTGCAAAAAGAATGATCAACCGTCCCGGTGAACCGGAGGTCATATCCTGAATCTTGGTTTTCATTAGTATAAAAGTTCCTTTCCGGAGCATATTTGAAAAAGTTTAGAAATGATTATTCGAATATGCCCTGATATTTACATTGATAATTTTACATCATTAACGTGAAAAATGAAATATAATATATCATCAGAATGATATAAATTTATCAATACCTGCTATAAACAGCATGTTGTTGAAATTATTATGCATAGCGCCTGAGAGGAGTTTTTGATTGCTATTTTTTAAAATACAGATATATAATAGAAGGCAAGTCTTTACGGAAGGAGACATGAATTATGCTGAAAAGATTCACTAAATATGTAACCCAGAGTGTTGCCGGAATGATCGGGATTTCCGTTTATGTTCTGGCAGATACTTTCTTTATATCTGTATATTCCGGTGCTGACGGACTGGCAGTTCTCAATTTGATCCTGCCGGTTTATGGACTGATCTATGCGATTGGGGCTATGATCGGGATTGGTTCCGCTACCAGGTATGCCATAAGCAGGGCAAAAGGAGAAAATACAGAACATTATTTCGTACAGTCAGTAACCTGGAGCATACTGGTTGCAGTTCCATTTATGCTGATCGGAATTTTTATTCCGGACAAAGCATTGGCTTTGCTGGGTGCAGATGCCGGACTGATCGGACTTGGACGAAACTATGTGAGAATTATTCTGATCGCAACACCATTCTTCATGTCAAATTATACATTTACTGCATTTGCCAGAAACGATGGGGCGCCTTCTATTGCAATGATCGGTTCCATCAGTGGAAGTATCTTTAACATTATATTTGATTATATATTCATGTTCCCAGTCGGTCTGGGATTTTCCGGAGCCGGACTGGCTACTGCAATCTGTCCGATCGTAACAATGAGCGTCTGTACCATACACTACAGAAGTAGCAGAAACCATGTAGGATTCCATTGGAAAAAACCGTCATTCAGACACCTGATTTCCTGCTGTCAGCTAGGAGTTTCCGCATTCGTCGGTGAACTGTCTTCCGGTGTGATCGCTATTGTATTTAACTTCCTGATCCTGGGAATTGCAGGAAATGTAGGTGTAGCAGCCTATGGAGTTGTGGCAAACCTTTCTATCGTGGCATTTGCAATCTTCAACGGTCTGGCCCAGGGCGCACAGCCTCTGATCAGTGAAAGCTACGGAAAAGGTCAGCCTACTCAGGTAAAAAAACTTCTGAAATGGAGCCTGCTCGTATGTCTTGCCGTAGAAGCATTGATCCAATTGATCATCTGGACAGCAACTGACCCGCTAATCAGCATTTTCAACAGTGAAAACAATGTTCAGTTATTGAATTATGCACATACAGGACTGCGTCTGTATTTCCTTGGATTTATAGTTGCAGGAATCAATGTTGTACTGGTGGCATATTTCTCAGCAGTAGATGAACCGAAAATCGCGATTGTGGGATCATTCCTGAGAGGAATTGTTGCTATTGTTATCTGCGCAGTTATACTTGCGAAATTATTCGGATTAAATGGAATCTGGATCTCTCTTCTTGCAGCGGAGACAGTTACGTTTCTGACGATTCTGTTTCTGGCATATAAAGACAGAAGAAAAAGAATGGGGCTGTCGGGAAATATGTAAAAAACGTTATTTACCGACAGCTCCACTATTGATTGTGATTTCCTTAATTATGATGTCATAAAACTGTTTCCCTCAAATGGACTTTCGCTTCCCTCTGCGTCATCCATAAGTATATTCATTGCAATAATATATTTTGCAGCATGTGGCTGCTGGTCTATCATCTCCTCCAGAGATTCTTCCAAATCATATTTATGATAACGAACCCAACAAGCTAAGTTACAGGATTGCTGAACAATATCACGAATCATGCTCCGCATGGTTTCTTCATATAAATGAATTGCGTCTGCATCAATCTTTTCGATATTCTCCTGTAATTGCCTGTCTGCTTCTTCTTTCCTCTGATTTAACAATTCATATTGCTCCTGATAGCGTGCTTGGTATTCCTCAGGTAATTGGATAAACGCCCATAAAGCCTTTACAACATCTGGATCCAGATCTCTTTTTAATGCAGGTAGCTGAATATATTCTTTCTCCATAATAGTTTCCTCACTTAATAATCAATTCTCCAATTTTGTGTTGTGCTGATTCCAGTATAACTTCCATAAACACTCCGATCCACAGAAAGAACAGCAAGATACCACTGGCAACTGCAAGTAAAGCAAACCGCTCCCATTGTCTGTACCAGAGCAGTGTTCCAATCAGCATAAAACCCAGAATGAGATTGACAATCCCTTTGCCGATGCAGTAGATTTCAACTACGATCTTTACCAGTAAATGAGCAGTAGCTAATAATAACCACACCGGTAACAATAAAATTTTTCCTGCCATTCTTAAAACAATCATAAGTACCTCCTTCAGTTTGCGTACTGTGGCATGTCGTGATTTACCGCTGCTTTATAATAACTTCCAATCGTTGATGGTGCATTGAATAAAGCAGCCAGCAAATATTGTTTTATGTTTCTGACTTTCGTAGTATTTTTATCCATGCACTCCAGCACATACTCGATATGCGAATAATTCAGTTTCAGTAATTTTCCCTTTACAAATCCTGCCGGATAATATTCGCCGGCGATCCGTATCATATCCTTTTCAGTTTGAACGGTCTCCAGAATCAGCTGATATATTTCTTCTACCAGATCCTGCTCTCTGCTGTATGTATGCAGTAAAACATCAAAATCAATATTTTTCTTTACCAGTTCAGCATAAGCATTGATTGTCTGTTCTTTTTGATCACATCGAATCCTATCGCCATCTGATTTGATATGATTCGATTTTATATTACTCTGGTTATCATAATTCATATAAGTCTTATTATATAGAGGTACCGTTTTGGGAACCTCTTGAAGTCCGCTATTTGGCACTTCTGAGGTATCTGTTTCGGCACCTCTGAGGTGCTTATTCATCACCTCAGGAGTTCCCCTTTCGATACTTCTATGTACCACATCTTTTTCCTGTGAAGTTCCCATTTCATTACTTCTTTGACTACTCTGATGTGCCATAAAGCTCTTAACATATATAATGTTCGGCAATCCAAAGCCTCTCTTTTTCTTTTCAATCAGTCCGATTTTCTCCAATTCTGTGAGATAATCCATTGCTTTTTTCTTAGAGAATCCCAAGTCACTCTGTATCTCCGTGATCTGATAGATAATGTACACCTTGTTTTCTTCGTCAAGCCATTTATTTTTCATTGACAGTCCCATTCTATCCAGAAGTACCGAGTAAAGGACTTTAGCTGATAAAGACAGTGCGGAAAATGCTTCATCTAATAATAATATTCTTGGAATCCGGATAAAGCTGAACTGATCAGCCTGAGTGCCATAATAGTATTCAAAATTCATACTGTTATCTCACCTCTTTTCCATTGATCCAGAAGTTCCAGAATTACACTTTCCATATCCTCCGCCGTATATTTATCAGAGAAGTAATTTCTCAGTTTTTTCTCTGATAACGTGATTTTTTGTTCCTGCTTCCTGCCAGGCTGACTGTTTACCAGTATGGAGATCATTTTCGCCTGCGTCATCGGTCCTGCTTCAAGTGCTGTGCGGAGTGCCGCTACCTGAACTGCTTTAACCGTACCATTTTCCTTGATGTATTCAAATAACCATGTTTGAATCTCTTTGTCAATATAGGAAATGTCAACCGCAATAGTAAACTGCAGACGTTTCTTATCTACATAATCAAGAAGGTCTGGAATAAGTTCTGTTAGGCGGATATACCGCTGAATACTTCTTGCACTTTCACCCACTTGATTTCCAAGTTCTTCATCAGACCTTAAATTTGTGCCACTTTGGCACGAATTATTTTTAGGTGGTCTTCCTGCTTGTCTCTTCATTGCGCCTAATTTCATTTTATATGCAAACGCCTTTTCACTTGGAAGTAGTTCTTCTCGTTGGATATTGGCATCTACCATTATGACAATGGCTTCATCGTCTTCTATATCCCTTACAATGGCCGGTATTGTCTCCAGTCCAGCTTTTATGACAGCGTGCATTCTTCGATGCCCGGATATCATCTCATAGCTGTTATTCTTGTCTGGCCGCACTAAAACAGGTGTCAACACACCATTCTGTTTAATACTCTCTACCAGATCATCCATCTTATCATCATCCAAAACCTTAAATGGATGATTTGCAAAGCTATGAATTCTGCTAATCTCAATATCTGTTGCACTTTCCTCACCGGACACTCCCAGCAGTTCATCTATGCTGGGCATCTTTATTTTGTCTGCGCTTTTACTCTTCATTTCTCAATACCTCCTTTGCAATCGTCTCATATGCTTTCGCTACTTTTCCATTCAGGCAATGGGAAAAGATACTGACGCCTTCTGCACTTGTTTCAGCTGCTTTCACTGACATAGGAATCACTGTATCAAAAATCTCTATTTTCTCACCATAGGCTTCACGCACTTTGCCAGCCACATCCTTTGCATAGTTTGTGCGAAAGTCCACCATTGTAAGAAGAATCCCTTCAAATATCAGCTGCCTGTTCAGCCGCTTCTTCACCATTGCAATCGTATGTATCAGCTGCTGAAGCCCTTTCACCGGAAGGTAAGCTGCCTGTACTGGAATCAACACGGAATCCGCAGCTACCAGTGCATTGATTGTCATTAGTCCCAGGCTTGGCATACAGTCAATCAAGATATAGTCATACTCTGTTCTCACAGCCTCAATATATTCCTTCATAATAAGTTCCCTGCTCATCACGTTCCCCATTGTTACTTCCAATGCAGATAATTCAATATTTGCCGGAAGCAGATCTACATTTTCTTTATGATGCAGAATGCCATCTGTGATCTCAAATTCTTTTTCATTGATGATAGCCATCATAATTGTGGCAAGTGTAGTTCCTATTTCGTCCGGTTCTACATAACCAAGACTTGCTGTAAGGCTCCCCTGTGGATCTGCATCAATCAGCAACACTTTCTTTCCCTGTCTGGCAAGTCCAATTCCAAGATTTACGGTTGTGGTGGTTTTTCCAACGCCACCTTTCTGGTTTGATATTGCGATTACTCTACACATAATTTTCCTCCTATTTTGCTGCCGTTTTCTGCGGTTTCCATTGGTTTAACATGCTAAGTATCTCTTCTTTCATTTCTGCCGGGGTATATGATTTTGGGAAATACCGATACAGTTGTTCGTTGTTAAACATCACTCTGGTAATTTCCCCTTTTTTGATCTCACCCATGATCTCTCTCATTTTTGTTCCCGTCAGCTTTTTCTCACGGCTTAATTTCTTCATTCTCTGTGCCTGGGAAATGGATGGGACTACCTGTGTATACTCCATAGCATCTATAAATTCCTTTTGTTCCTCTATCGTTAAATACGAAAGTTCCACAGCCGGGTTAAATGAAAGTTCACCGTTATCTAGCTTTTCCAGTAACTCAGGAATAAGATCCGTCAACTTCATATACCGCTGTACCTGTTTTGCGCTGTCACCAAATTCTTCACCAATGATTTCTACTGTCTTTTTTCCTTTCAACGGGTAGTCAGACTGGCTACTTTTTCTTCTTCCTCCGGTTCGCTTCATAGCTTCATTCTTCATCTTATAAGCAAAAGCCTTTTCACTGAATGTTATCTGCTGCCTCTGTAAATTGGAATCCACCATATTAATTACTGCTTCATCATCTGACATGACTCTGATAATGACCGGCACCTTCCTGTAACCAAACTTTTCAGCAGCTGCCTTTCTTCTGTGTCCGGAGATAATCTCATAAACACCATCTGGAATCGGTCGTACAATCAGTGGATTTATGATTCCGTATTTCTCAACACTCGCACTGAGCCGAATCATTTCCTGATCCATCCGAACCTTAAATGGATGGTTCCTAAAGGTCCGCAGACGTTCCAACTGAATCTCTATGATTTTTTCGCCATCTTCTGGAACTGATGCCACTGTATCCATATTTTTCCTCCATTTCTTATCTGCAACAGAAAAAGCCTGTCCAGATAGATTTCTTTTTGAAATCTGATCCAAACAGGCTTACTGTTGACCTTAGTTTTCACTAAGCAAAGATTCTATTGTATTCACGCCTAATAACTTACCGCCGGATATTTCCCTTCCTCTTTTTTCTTATCTGAGCTTGAATTTACATCCACTTTCTCAAATAAACAGCTGGCTTTTCTCTTTTATTAGAATTTCGATTTATTTCCAGCTATTATACCAGCAGTGCGTTTTATTAGACAGCGGCTAATAGGATTCTTCCCGTATTAGCTGATATTCCATTCCTTTTTCCCTCTGAAAAAACAAAAAAACGGAAATTATATTAGAAATTTTTCTAATACTTTCCGCTTTTGATAGGACGTCCCGTGCGGGAATCGAACCCACATCTAGTGCTTAGGAGGGCTCCAACCTATTGTCACTCTCTGTCAATCTGAGGTAAGGTAAACCCATATGGGACACTATTAAAAACTGTTTCCGATTCAATTTGAGTTATTCTGAATACCCCCTCTGTCAAGCTCTGTAAAGCTCTGAAAGTTAGCTGATTGTTTGCTCCAGCTAATAATTGGGGAATGCCTTGATATTACCATCGACATCTGTTATATGACCACCATGCTTCGTACGTTCGATCATGGTAAACAGTATTCAATTAAACTTCCTATCGAAAGCACAAGATATTTTCTTGTCTATAAATAATATAACGCATACGAGACGGTTTGTCCATGCGTTTTTGACTGGCAAATTTTATTCAGTAAAAATATCTGTAACCTTTTTTGTAACTGAATCTCCATCATTCCATCATCAAATGATGGAGATTCCAATAGATATGATGGAGATAGACTAATTACTTCATCGTCTTCGCCAGTGAATTGAGCAATGCCCGCATCTCTGGATTTGCCAACACTTTTGCCAAAAGTTCCGGATTGACTTCATCAGCAACAGTTGCATTATTATTTTCCTGCTGTACATGCATCTGTGGATCCAGATTCTTTTTCTCATAAAACGCTTCTTCAAAAAGCTCTGCATTTTTCCTTCGGTCATCATCCAGAATATGAGAGTACACATCCGTAACCATATTGACCTGAGCATGACCGGAATCACCCTGTACCGCTTTGATGTCTCCACCATTCAATTTCAGCTTATAAGTAACGCTGCTATGACGAAAACTGTGAAATACAACCGGTGGGAGATTATAGTCCTCGATCAGTTTTTTTAAAGGACCACGGATTGCTCCATCTCCGAGAGGAAGACCAAAGGTACTTGCCATAACCAGGTTATAGTCCATGTATTCATCACCAAGGATTTCTTTCATTTCATCCTGTTCAGCTTTCCAGTCTACCAACATATTAGCGACACTCTTTGGTAAGAATATCTTACGCACACTGCTTTCTGTCTTTGGTGTTTTCAGAATACGGACCGTAGAATTCTTCTTATGATTTGTCGGGAATACCAACAACACATCTTTTCCATCCAATGCATTCAACGATTCTTTTCTTATACGCTGTGATTCTTTGTTGATGAAGACATATGCACGGTTTTCTTCAATTGCCTCAGGAGAAATATCTACACAATCCCAGGTAAGACCAAGCAGCTCACCAAGTCGTAAGGAACATGAAAAGGATAGATTTATTGCAAGCTTTAATCGCTCATCTTCACAGACACTGAGCGCATACATTAATGTATCCGCTGTCCAGATGTCTCTTTTTTGTGATTTATGTTTTGGTACAGTCGCATGGGTGCAAGGATTCTTCTCCATCAACTCCCATTTCACTGCCTGTTCAAAACAGTTTCTAAGCAGCTTATTAATATCCCTGACCGTACTGGAAGATACAAATTCATTTCGACTGGTTTTATTCAATGGATTGATAACTGCACGTCTCTTCAAAAGACTCTGATAATATCTTTCGATGAAACGGGTATTGATCTCTGAGAGTTTCGTATCACCAATGATCGGAAGAATATAGTTATTGATAAGAGAGACATTTCCTTCATATGTAGAAAGCGCCCAGTTTTCTTTGCCATAAAGTGCAACATATTCTGTAATAAGCTCGTCCAGTGTTTTGCATTTACGGACGACAAATGATCCCATCTCTTTTTTATATTCAATTTCTTTTTTTCTTCTCTTTGCTTCGGCTTTCGTTTCATAGGTTTCCCACTTCTGTTTCCTCTCACCTTTTTCATTCGTATAAGAATAGATTACATTAAATTTTCCGTTTCGTTCTCTTATTGATGCCATATTATTGCATACTCCTTTCCAAATCTCTTTGCTCCATCCAGTCCTCAAATTCATCCCGACGGATCCTAACTCGACTGCCAACTTTTATTACTGTGAACTTTCCTTTATCCGCCCACTTGTTGATCATGCTTCTGCTGACCTTTGCCAGATAGGAAGCTTCATCAAAAGTAAGATACTTTATATTTCCATTGCTTCCTCGTATTCCGGTCTGTGATAATTTCTTCCGCCGGAAATTAGCCAGGGCAATATTTTGTTCCTGTGCAAGTTCTTCATAATCATTCGATGGATCCAGCTTATACCGATCCTGACCTTCCAGGAATTTTTGAAAACTCTCTTTTGTGATCCTTTTCTTTTCTGCAATCACAATGAATTCAAAAAAATGACTATACTTCGGATTATCAAGAATTGTATATACTGAGCTTCTGGTTGTTCCAAGCAGCTGTGCCATCTCAGGCATCGTAATTGTTGCATCTTCCAGAAGAGCGTCTTTTTCTCTGTCCTCCTTTGTCCGATACCGGGACTGGCTTTTATACCAGTTCTGAAAAGATTCTTTTGGTATTCGTTTCCAATAATCGACAATAACAACTTCCATTTGATTTTTCTTGAGTAAATCATAAACAAGATAATCATCAACCTCCAACAGATCTGCGACTTCCTTAACGGAATAGGACCAGGATTTCAATTCTTTCCCGGGTTTTTCTCCGGTAACTTTATGATATTTAATCTGATTGGCGTACCATTTTTCAAAGCTAGCAATGTTGATTCGTATCTTTCCGGCAATCTCTTTTGATTCAAAAACATTTTTATGAACCAGCCAGTATCGATCTGTCTTTTTTAATCCCAACAGCTTTCCCATTTCCGGCACGGTCATCCAGGTTCTCTTTTGCGTTGGACGACGTTTGTAAGGACTGTCCTCTGATATCTTCGAAATGATTTCTGCAACATCATCCATTTCCGGAACTTCTTTTTGTTTCATAATTGCTGTTGCCATTTATTCTTCACTTCCTGTCTTTTTTAGTGTTAGTGTTTTTTCTTATATCATATCTCAAATCCAGATAAAAATTTAGGATGTCGATTGCAGACAAAATCTGCCAGATCAACACCCTGTTTTTTACTGTTCCAAGTTATCGAGCCAGTCATCGAAACTCTTCTTAGAGATGCGATACTTTCCGCCATCCAACTGGATCCACCGGAATTCCTTTTTCTTCAAAAGGTTATAAATAGTAGGTCTGCTGACTCCTAAGATTTCCTGTAACTCTTGAACTGTATAACATCTTTTCTCTGACATTTCTTTATCCTCTTTTCTTTGAAATATGAAAGAAAAATTATCCCTTCATATAACGAAACGCTCAGAGCATGTTTTACAGTGGTCAAAAGCAAATTTTTTTACTTTTTTTCTTGCGAGTTTTTTTAATGCAACTCGTAAGAAACTCGTAACATTAGATTTTTACATTTTTCATGAAATTAAGTAAAGAAAAAGAGCATATGGAATTGAATCCATACACTCTATGATTACTGAAACTTTATTTCATTTTTAATTCAACAAACTGTTAAGGAAACAATCGGAGTTGGTGTAAACGAAAAAGCAGCCTTGAGTTCTGA
>NZ_QRXT01000017.1:0-47237 GCF_003460065.1 Ruminococcus sp. AF17-22AC | reverse complement strand
TGAAACATAATTCGGTAGATGCATTCTAAATAATCGCAGTCCATTGTTGCTCTATTTCACTACATATTTATATATCAACAATGAAAAGATATGGTGTACGACAACCTCTGCAGGAGTTCGAGAAGTTCTTAGAGACGTCCTGGCTGTGTTATGCGTAGGAAATCATACTGCTTGAGCGTCAGCGAGTTTGTGATTTCCTACGTATGTATTTAACAGACAGGTTATCTCATAGAACTACCGGACGACGAAGCCGTTGCCACACACCATATTTTATTCAATTGCGTAAAATATAACATGTAATCTGAAATAACAATTTCAATCATATATCAGCCGAAACACAATGCAAACTCACGCAGCCTCTATAAAAAGGACAGCTGCAGGAACAAGCCCCAATTTCTACTCACTTCGCGCGCTGATAAGCCGCCATTCGCGCAAACTCGCTATGCTCAGACAGGGCGCTCGGTGACGGCAGCTAGCGCAAAGCTCGTAACGAAATTTGACCAAGGTTTCTGCATCCGTCGCGTTATAGAGGTTGCTGTATTTTAGCAATGTTTCACGTGAAACATAACTGAACTGACAAACTACAAGTATACGTCTTGTTGCTGCCTTATATTTGCCAATAATGAAAATAGAAAACGTGATAATTGGCATAAAGTTCATAATAAATAAGCTTACATACTCAGTATTCACCTTACTATAGATTGTGTTGTGCTTTTTACAATGTTTCACGTGAAACATAATTCGGTAGATGCATTCTAAATAATCGCAGTCCATTGTTGCTCTATTTCATTATACATATTTATATATCAGCAATGAAAAGATATGGTGTACGACAACTTCTGCAGGAGTTAGAGAAGTTCTTAGAGATGTCCTGGCTGTGTTATGCGTAGGAAATCACACTGTTTGAGCGTCAGCGAGTTTGTGATTTTCTACGTATGCATTTAACAGACAGGTTATCTCATAGAACTACCGAACGACGAAGCCGTTGTTGCACGCCATATCTTATTCAATTGCGTGAAATATAACATGTAATCTGAAATAATAATTTTAATCATATACAAGCCGAAACACAATGCAAACTCACGCAGCCTCTATAAACAAGATGGCTGTAGGAACAAGCCCCAATTTATACTCACTTCGCGCGCTGATAAGCCGCCATTCGCGCAAACTCGCTATGCTCAGACAGGGCTCTCGGTGACGGCAGCTAGCGCAAAGCTCGTAACGAAATTTGGCCAAGGTTCCTGCATCTGTCCTGTTATAGAGGCTACTGTATTTTAGAAATGTTTCACGTGAAACATAACTGAACTGATAAAGCCCATTATTGCTTTATTTTATTATATATTTATATATCAGTAATGTACGTAAGAAATATGATAATTAGCGTAGAATTTATGAAAATTTCTTCAAGGCTTCCATATCCATTCTTTCTCAATAAGATCCTGTCGATTTTCTACAATGTTTCATGTGAAAAATAATTAAGCAGATATACGCTTAACTACCACAGCCCGCAGTTCACAGTTGCTCTATTTCACTACATATTTATATATCAGCAATGAAAAGATATGGTGTACGACAACCTCTGCAGGAGTTCGAGAAGTTCTTAGAGATGTCCTGGCTGTGTTATGCGTAGGAAATCACACTGTTTGAGCGTCAGCGAGTTTGTGATTTTCTACGTATGCATTTAACAGACAGGTTATCTCATAGAACTACCGGACGACGAAGCCGTTGTTGCACACCATATCTTATTCAATTGCGTGAAATATAACATGTAAGCTGAAATAAAACTACATTCCCCAACACCTTGTCAAATATAAATAATAAATTTTCAAAAAATTTCTCGAAATTTAATGTTTCACGTGAAACATTTTGTGGAACAATAATATTAAAAGTGCTATAATAATATCAATGCGCTATGCAAATAAATACGCAGCTGACATCCCGAAGGGAGGGTGAAACTTGGGAAGAGTAATAGCAGTAGCAAATCAGAAAGGCGGTGTTGGAAAATCCACCACGGCAATCAATCTTTCTGCATGCCTTGCTGAAAAAGAAAAAAAAGTACTTACAATCGACATGGATCCACAGGGAAACACTACAAGTGGATTAGGAGTAGATAAAAATAATGTAGAAAACACATTATACGAATTACTTTTAGGAGAAGCAGAGACAAAAGATACTATTGTAAAAGATGTAGTTGAAAACGTAGATTTGATTCCATCCAACGTAAACTTATCTGGAGCAGAAATTGAACTTATTGGTGTAGATGAAAAAGAATATATCCTAAAAAAAATTATAGATAAGGTTCGCAGAAAATACGACTATATCATTATCGACTGTCCACCATCATTAAACATGCTTACTATCAATGCATTAACGGCTGCAAACTCCGTATTAGTACCAATTCAGTGCGAATATTACGCATTGGAAGGACTGTCACAGCTGATACATACAATTGATCTCGTTAAAGATCGTCTGAACAAAAAACTTGTTATGGAAGGCGTAGTCTTTACCATGTATGATGCAAGAACAAATCTTTCCCTGCAGGTCGTAGAAAATGTTAAGGATAATCTTCAGCAGAATATTTACAAAACGATTATTCCTAGAAATGTCAGACTCGCAGAGGCTCCGAGTTACGGACAGCCTATAACCTTATACGACACAAAATCCGCAGGAGCAGAGGCATACCGCCTTCTTGCAGAAGAAGTAATAAACAGGGAGGATAAATAATGGCTGGAAAAAAGTCAGGACTTGGACGCGGCCTGGATGCATTGTTTCCGGAAAAAACAGTACAGAGCAAGCCAAAAACAACAGTTAAAACTGTAAAACAAACAAAAACAGCTACAGCAGAGACAAAGAAATCCAGTCAGCAGGAAAACAGTAATGGCGCGAGAATGATGAAGCTATCTATGATCGAGCCAAACAGAGAGCAGCCCCGTAAAAAATTTGATGAAGATGCACTTCAAGAACTAGCTGATTCCATAAAACAATATGGAGTACTGCAACCACTTCTCGTGTCTGATAAAAAGGACTATTATGAGATCGTTGCCGGTGAAAGACGTTGGAGAGCTGCTAAACTTGCAGGATTGAAAGAAGTTCCGGTTGTAGTAAGAGAACTTTCCACCCAGGAAATCGTAGAAATCTCTCTTATTGAAAACATTCAGAGAGAAGATCTCAATCCGGTTGAAGAAGCAATGGCATATAAACGCCTGATTGATGAGTTTCACATGAAACAGGATGAAATCGCAGAAAGAGTTTCAAAGAGCAGAACAGCAGTAACCAATTCTATGAGACTTTTGAAACTGGATGCACGCGTACAGCAGATGATGGTTGATGAGATGATTTCAGCCGGACATGCAAGAGCAATTCTTGCAATTGATGATTCAGAGAAACAGTACACGACTGCAATGAAAGTGTTTGATGAAAAACTCAGTGTGCGTGAAACTGAAAAACTGGTAAAAACGGTTCTTGCACCGTCAAAGAAAAAAGATAAAGTCACAAATCCGGCAGAAGATGCCATTTATGAAAGTCTTGAGGAAAGAATGAAAGGAATTACTGGAACACGTGTATTCATTCACCGCAAGAAAAATAACAAAGGAAAAATAGAAATCGAATACTATTCCAGAGATGACTTGGACAGAATTATTGATTTATTTGAATCCATTGGTTAAAAGGAGTATGATATGAGTACAATTTTTGATAGTATGGGTATTGACTCTGGAATCATCATTATTGTATTACTGGTTATTGTAATTATTCTAATTGGATTGATGATCAGTAATGGCATGCGTCTGACACGACTGGAAAGAAAATACAAAATGTTTATGAAAGGAAGCGATGCGCAATCCTTAGAAAAAACGTTTGTACGTAAATTTGCTCAGATAGACAGATTGTATGAAGCAAAAGAAGACCATGAGCATGCAATCAATGCACTGGAACAGCATTTTAAAATCATTTTCAGCAAATATGGCGTAGAAAAATATGATGCGTTTGATGATGTGGGTGGTAAACTTAGTTTTGCACTCGCATTATTGGATAAAGACAATACCGGCCTGATTCTGAATGCAGTACATAGCCGAGACAACTGTTTCCTTTATTTAAAGGAAATTGTCAAAGGTGAATCTTATGTAATGCTCAGTCAGGAAGAAGTAGAGGCTTTGCGTAAGGCAGTAAACTTTGGACTTGCCAATATCAATGAAGAAGAAAGTGATATAGAAAAATAAAGAGACAGTAAAAACTGTCAGGAGGAGAAATTATGTTAGACATTAAATTTGTGAGAGAAAATCCTGAAATCGTAAAACAGAACATCCGCAACAAATTCCAGGATAACAAACTGGAACTGGTTGATAAAGTAATCGCTCTGGACAAAGAAAACAGAGAAATCAAACAGGAAGTAGAAGCACTCAGAGCTGAAAGAAACAAAATTTCCAAACAGATCGGTGCATTGATGGGACAGGGTAAACGCGAAGAAGCAGAAGAAGTAAAAAAACAGGTTGCAGCATCCGGTGCACGTATTGATGAACTTTCTGCAAGAGAAAAAGAAGTAGAAGAAGAACTTCTGAAAAATATGATGGTTATTCCGAATATTATCGATCCATCTGTCCCGATTGGTAAAGATGACAGTGAAAATGTTGAAATTGAAAAATTTGGTGAACCAGTTGTTCCGGATTACGAAATTCCATATCATACAGAAATTATGGAAAACTTTGACGGAATTGATCTGGACAGCGCAAGACGTGTTGCAGGTAACGGATTCTACTATCTGATGGGAGATATCGCAAGACTTCATTCTGCAGTTATTGCATACGCAAGAGATTTCATGATAAACAGAGGATTTACTTACTGTGTACCGCCTTTCATGATCAGAAGCAACGTTGTAACAGGTGTAATGAGTTTCGCAGAAATGGATGCCATGATGTATAAAATCGAAGGTGAAGACCTTTACCTGATCGGTACAAGTGAGCATTCTATGATCGGTAAATTCATAGATCAGATTGTTCCTGAAGAAGAACTGCCGAAGACACTTACAAGCTATTCCCCATGTTTCCGTAAAGAAAAAGGTGCACATGGTCTTGAGGAGAGAGGGGTTTACCGTATCCATCAGTTTGAGAAACAGGAAATGATCGTTGTCTGCAAACCTGAAGAAAGCCCGATGTGGTTTGATAAACTGTGGAAGAATACTGTAGATCTGTTTCGTTCTCTGGATATTCCGGTACGTACACTGGAATGCTGCTCTGGTGACCTGGCAGACCTGAAAGTAAAATCCCTTGATGTAGAAGCATGGTCTCCACGTCAGAAGAAATACTTCGAGGTAGGAAGCTGCTCTAACCTTGGTGATGCACAGGCTCGTCGTCTGAGAATCCGTGTAAATGGCAAAGATGGTAAGAAATATCTGGCTCACACCTTAAACAATACTGTAGTAGCACCTCCGAGAATGCTGATCGCATTTTTGGAAAACAACCTGAATGCAGACGGATCTGTAAATATTCCAGAAGCACTGCAGCCATACATGGGCGGCATGAAAAAGATTGAGAAAAAGACCCAGGCATAAGGGTACGGAGGTATATTTTGCACAGCTTTTTAAAAGCAATCGGTTTTTCTCAGATCAGTAAACGAGAAGAAATGAAAAAAATAATTCTTGATGTTATCAAGAATTATGATAAAAAAAATGTTATTCAGGATTACCCAGATGGCACATTTGCTGAATTTTCGAGAAATTATGGAAACGATTGTGGAATCACTGTTTGTGGTCAGTATGATGAGGAAGACCGGTTTCATGTGGAGTATTATTATCCGTTCTTTCATGGGACAGGAGTTACGACACAGGAGGCAGTTACCGTAGAAAAGCATGTAGATAGAAATGCTTTTTCCGGAGCATGTGATGATCTGCGAATCGGAATCACATTGATTTTTTATCTTCAGAATACTGCTGAATATATGAAGGAAAGTGGAAAAGAAAAAATTGACAATTATCCATTGATTTTATCAGGACTTGCGGGAGAAGGCAAAATCCTTCTTCCAGTCCTCAAAGATAAAGAAGCTGTCAAGGTGGAGCAGGAATCTGCAAAGAACAGAAGCTCCATGATTGCAGCTGCCAGAAATGGTGATGAAGAGGCAATGGAAAATTTGACAATGGAAGAAATGGATACGTATTCCATGATTTCAACCAGAATTGTGAATGAGGATATTCTTTCGATTGTGGATTCCTATTTTATGCCTTATGGAATCCAGTGTGATCAGTACAGCATACTGGGTGAAATTTTGGAAGTGCATACTGTCAACAATATTGTCACAGATGAGGAACTTGTCCAGATGACGATAGAAAGCAACAATATGCAATTTGATGTATGCATTAACCGAAAAGATCTTCTGGGAGATCCACAGGTAGGAAGAAGATTCAAAGGTACCATATGGCTTCAGGGACAGTTGCAATTTTGAGCTTCAAAAATAAAGGTCTTGTTTTTTAAAGAAAGATATAGTACAATTTTATGTGGAGTGACGCAATGCGTTACTCCATATTAAATAATATATGTGTTTCCTTAGTTAAATGGATATAAAAAGTGCCTCCTAAGCGGTGACCAGAGTTATCGCTTCGGCATATAACAGAAAAATGAATTTGAGTTCGATTCTGTTATGTGATGTCATAATTAAGGGGACATGTGTTTTTGGAAAAGGCGATAGCTTCATACCAAAAAATTTCATCATATAAGATTGATTCAGCTGACGCAAGTCAGTTTTAAATCATAAAATCCAATACCGTTGAAATGGCTGAAAACTTTGATTTTAAGCCAAAAATCCGGTATTTGTCCTGTTAGTTTAATGGATAGAACAAGTGCCTCCTAAGAGAAAGCCGAGGCATTCCCCAAAGGGAAAAAATAAAAAACAACTTTCAGTTCGAATCTATTCTGAATAATGCTAAAGGTGACAACAAAGCATTCCCCAATTTGGGGAACGTTCTAATGTTACCAAATCGAAAAAATCTGTAGATTGACAACTCAAAATAGAGTTGATAATCTTATATATGGCCGAAGGGAAAAATCCCAGAAACCCAGTAAAATCAAGGGTTTGCGGCATGTGTCGTCATAGCTCAGCTGGATAGAGCACTCGCCTCCTAAGCGAGGGGTCGGAGGTTCAAATCCTCTTGGCGACGGGCTTCAAAGCGTTCGAAAATGTTAGCTGGATTAGCTGACAACGAACGCTTTTGTTATTTTCAAATCACGTTCGTGACACAAAATTCCATTCAAAATGATCAATTTCCAGCTAACGCAATCCGATTTTTGTTAGCTGACAGCTAATCAAAATTGCCGGTTTGCAAACACGGGTTTTAGGAAGTCCAGCTAACATTTGGGTTCCGCTCCGTTGTCACCCCTTATTCGGGGATGTAAATCAGAGAAAAGGCGGGAAAAGAAACAATCTCTCCCAAACCTGCAAACATAAATTAGCTGAAACAGTATTCAATTCTATTAGCTACAGCTAATGGTCAAACAGCAATGTCTGTTTGGAACTTTACTATCTATAAAAGTTCCAGGCAGGCATTTTTTAGTTCCTGAATCCTGGAGGAAAGGAGTCAAGATGACTGAGTCAAACAGACAATCAGGAGAAAAAGAAGAAAGAATCATAGAAATTGAGATTGAGCGTCTTCGTCCTTTTAAGGAACATCCCTTTCAAGTAAAAGATGATAAGGAAATGTTTCTTCTGCAGGAAAGCATTGAGAAGTATGGCATTTTAAATCCGCTGATCGTCAGACCAGTACCGGATGGCTACTATGAGATCATATCCGGCCACAGAAGAAAACATGCTGCGGAGAAACTGGGATATCGTAAAGTACCGGTGATTATCCGGGTATTAAGTGAAGATGATTCCATTTTAAGTATGGTGGATTCTAATCTTCACAGAGAACGGATCAGCTACAGCGAAAAAGCTTTTGCTTACAAACTGAAGAATGACGTACTAAAAAGAAAAAGTGGTCGAAAAAAGAGCCAAGTTGACCACAAAACACCAAGAAAACGATCGATAGATATTATCAGTGAGGATTGTGGTGATAGCCCAAAACAAGTGCAGCGTTATATATCACTGACAAAGCTTATACCGGAAATGTTGCAGAAACTGGATGATGAGATTATTTCTTTTTGTCCGGCAGTAGAGATTGCTGCATTGAAAGAAAATGAACAAAGAGAACTGCTTAAAGCAATGGATTATGCACAGGCGATTCCGTCACTCTCACAGGCTCAGCGGATAAAGCAGCTGAGTAAAGAAAAACAGTTATCGTTAGAAAAGATGGAAGAAATCATGAGTGAAGTTAAAAAAGGTGAGATCACCAGAGTAGCATTTACCAATGAGCAACTACACAAGTATTTTCCAAATTCTTATACACCGGCAATGATGAAACGGGAAATACTGGCACTGCTAAAATTATGGAAAAAAGAATCATGGGAAAGTTAAAGGAGGAAGAAATCATGTGTAAAGTTATATCCGTAGTAAACCAGAAAGGTGGAGTCGGCAAGACCACCACAACCGTAAATGTAGGTATTGGACTGGCAAGAGAAGGAAAGAAAGTGTTGCTGATCGACGCGGATCCACAGGGAAGTTTAACAGCAAGTCTTGGATATGAAGAACCGGATGATCTTCGAATTACACTGGCAACGATCATGATGGATGTTATCAATGAAGAAGAAATTAATCTAGAAGATGGTATCTTACATCATCAGGAAAATGTAGATCTGCTTCCAGCAAACATTGAACTTTCCGCACTGGAAGTAACGATGGGAAATGTTATGAGCAGAGAAATGATCATGAAAGAATATATCGATGCGATAAGATCCCGATACGATTATATCCTGATCGACTGTATGCCAAGCCTTGGTATGATGACGATCAATGCACTGGTTTCTTCCGATTCCGTGCTGATACCTGTACAGGCCGCATATCTGCCTGTTAAAGGACTTCAACAGCTGATCAAGACCATTCTTACAGTAAAGAAAAGATTGAACCGGAAACTGGCGATCGAGGGCATTCTGTTGACTATGGTAGATTTCAGAACCAATTACGCAAGGGACATTGCATCAAGAGTACATACAACCTATGGAAGCCAGATTGAGGTATTTGAAAATGTGATTCCGATGTCCGTAAAAGCTGCTGAGACCAGTGCAGAGGGAAAAAGTATCTACATGCATTGTCCAAAAGGAAAAGTTGCTGAGGCATATATGAATTTAACACAGGAGGTTTTGAAGAATGAAAAATAGAAGTGGTGAAAAGATTAAGCTGGCAAGTATTGATGAACTGCTCGGAGTAGTAAATGAAGAATCTGCAATGGAGATAGAGATCAGTAAGATCCATCCGTTTAAGAATCATCCGTTCAAGGTGTTGGACGATGAAAAGATGCAGGATTTGGTAGAGAGCGTAAAGATCAATGGAGTGCTGACACCGGTACTTCTCCGTATGGATGAAAACGAAGATTACGAAATGGTATCCGGTCACAGAAGAATGCATGCAGCACAGCTGGCAGGTCTTACAACAATTCCGGCAATCGTAAGGGAATTATCCGATGATGATGCCATTGTGGCTATGGTGGACGCTAACATTCAACGAGAGGAGCTGTTACCGAGTGAGAAAGCTTTTGCGTATAAGATGAAACTTGATGCAATGAAAAGACAGGGAAGTCGGACAGATATAACTTCTGGTCAAATTGACCAGAAGTTGAAACCAGTAATATCAAGAAATATTCTTGCAGATCAAGTAGGCGAAAGCTCTAAACAGATTCAGCGTTATATCCGACTGACAGAGCTTATTCCGGAACTTCTTGATCTGGTAGATAACAAAAAGCTTCAATTCACGGTTGCTGTAGATATCTCTTACATCGATAAGGAAGTACAGGGATGGATTTACGAATATATCTGCGACACAGGATTTATCAAACCAAAACAGATTGCAGCACTCAGAAATCAGCTGAATGATGGACCAATCAATCAGATCCAGATGTTATCAATTTTCAATAACTGTGTGATGGCAAAGAAAGTATCCCGGTCTCTTACTTTCTCAGAAAAGAAACTGACAAAGTACTTTCCGGATGATTATACAGCCAAAGATATGGAGCAGGTGATTGAATCATTATTAGAAAAATGGATGCAGGAACAGTCCTGTTAAGGATAGAAAATGCTAAGAAAACAAAGTCAAAGAAGTTTAAAAAGAGGACTTCTTAGCAAAAAATGAAAGGAGGAAACTATGGAGAAAAAAATGACATTTAATTATTTTTACGGTACCGAAGCTGATCAGTTCAGCTTCTACCGCATACCAAAAGCATTATTTACAGACAGTTATTTTAAAGATTTATCGAGCGATGCTAAAATTTTATATGGACTGATGTTGGATCGAATGTCTCTTTCCATCAAGAATCAGTGGTTTGATGACAAAAACAGAGCATATATCTATTTTTCCATCGAAGATATCATGGAATTACTGAACTGTGGCAGAAATAAAGCCATCAAATCCATGAGAGAACTGGATGACGAAACAGGAATTGGTTTGATTGAAAAACGCAGACAGGGATTTGGAAAGGTGAACGTTATCTACGTGAAAACCTTTATGCCCGAGAAAACAGATGAGAAAAAATTTGAAGAGGAATTAAAGAAGTTTAAAAAACAAACTTCTTTGGAAAATGAGGAACCTACAGAAGTTTACAATTCAAACTTCATGAAGTCCCAAAATCAAACTTCTAGAAGTCCCGAAAACAAACTTCAAGAAGTTTACATTTCAAACCCTAATAATACTAATCTTAGTGATACTGAAATGAATGATAATAAATCTAATCATATCATATCTGTGGATGAGAAAAGATTTGATAGCGATAACCGCTCTGAGGATTATCAGGCTTATGAAAACCTTGTCAAAGAGACCATTGATTATGAATCACTGGAAGTAACCCATCATGACGATATGCGGCAGGTAGATGAAATCGTGAACCTGATCGTAGAGACTGTGATGTGTAAAAATGACAAGATCTTGATTGCCAGCAACTGGTATCCGGCATCACTGGTGAAGAAAAAATTTCTGATGCTGACCTATTCACATATCGAGTATGTCTTACACTGTATGAGTGGTAACACCACAAAGGTGAAGAACATCAAGAAATATTTATTAGCAGCCCTGTTTAATGCACCGTCAACGATGAACGGGTATTATCAGGCAGAGGTGAACCATGATATGCCAGGACTGGCAAGATAGGAGGTGCACATGTTTATTTTAAAACTTGCTGGGAAGATATTATTACTGCCGGTATGGCTGATCCTTTTTGTGATCGGCCTGGCAGTAAAGATGACAGTACAGACTTATGCGGTTGTCAGAGGGATCCTTGGGTTTATATTCACTTTGTTGATTATAGCGACTGCATACTGTTACCATGACTGGGCACAGGTTGCATTTCTGTTTTCGCTGAGTGTAATTCTGTATCTGATCCTTTTTGCAGGAGTGTTCGTAGATACTGTACTGGACATGACAAGAGAACGTATTATTGATTTTATTATATCGTGAGGAGAATATGAAAATGAGTGAAAACAATGATTATATTCAGTTACCACCACTAAAAAAAGACACACCATCTGATGTGGTAGCATTTATGTGGAAGTACATGAAAGTACCGGAGAATTCAAGAGAAAAAGTTAAGAATCTGCTTAAAGATGCAAATGAAAATGGAGTAAAATTAAGTCATCAGGCACCAACCCTGTATGATGTTGTCCCAAAAATGGAAATAAAATGAAGGAGAAAAGGCGGCAGTTTAGAAAGGCTGTTGCCTTTTAGGAATTGTTGTTTATTTGTTGTTTTTTATAAGCTATACTATAAGGAAAAGATAACATTAGAGCCAGAGGTGAAATTTATGAACTATAAAATTTTAATGGTTGATGATGATAGAGAATTGCTAAAAATGCTGAATCAATACTTTACATTGAAGAATTATACGGTAATGATTGCAGAAAATGGCATAGAAGCAATGGAAAAGATAAGTGCAAATCCCGATATTATTTTATTGGACGTAAATATGCCGGGAATGGACGGAATTGAAGTGTGCAGAAGAATCAGAGATATGGTTTCCTGTCCGATTATTTTTTTGACTGCAAAAGTAGAAGAACAGGATCGAGTAATGGGATTGTTGTCTGGTGGTGATGATTATGTTTTAAAACCATTCAGTTTGAAAGAATTAGATGCTAGAATTATTGCCCATTTGAAACGTGAAGAACGTTTACATAGGAAAAAAGAACAAAGGTTTTATGGAGAATTAGTGATTGACTATGCCAGTAAATGTGTACATATTAAAGGGAATGCTTTAGAGCTTACGAAATTAGAGTATGAGATCATAGAATTTTTGTCTATGAACCCTGAAATGGTATTTGATAAAGAACGAATCTATGAGAAGATTGGCGGATATGATGCAGAAGGGGACAGCCGGGTGGTTACGGAGTTGATTCGCAGAATCCGCAAGAAAATGAAAATGTATTCGGAACACGAATATATTGCAACGGTATGGGGGAGGGGATATAAATGGGCAAAATAAAAAATCTTTCGTTAAGGAAAACCATTGTTTTGTATATGATAATTAGTTTAATAATTAGTTTTTATCTTTCAGCACTAATTATGCGAATAGCAAGCACAGTACAAAACAACATTTGGTGGAATTATGTAGACCAAGAAGAATATTTTGAAATGGCTGAAGGGGATGGTAGAAGGTATTTGCCAGATGTTCCGAGACCACATTCTTATGAAATGAAAGAATTTGATTATCATGTATCGGAAATATGTGATTTTCTTCAGACATTTACAGTGCTTATCGTATCTGTTGCAGGGAGTATTATAGCGGTATTTCTTTTTTATAAGCATAAACTGAAATGCCCTATCGAAGAATTAGAACTGGCTTCCCGACAAGTTGGTCGAAATAATTTAGATTTCCATATCACTTATGAAAATGAAGATGAGATGGGCGGATTGTGCAAAGAGTTTGAACGAATGAGAGGACAGCTGGCAGAGAATAATCAACAGTTATGGAAAATGCTTGAGGAAGAAAAGGCTTTGCGGGCTGCCATTGCACATGATATACGTTCTCCGCTCTCTGTGCTGGAGGGGTATCAGGAAATGCTTTCAGAATATCTTCCGAAGAAAGAGATAAATATGGAGCAAGCCTTAGAAATGGTAAATGAAAGCAAAAAACAGATTGAACGTATGGATATCTTTGTGGAAACTATGCGAAAGATGAGCAGTTTAGATACAAGGGAGTTAGTAGCAGAAGAAATTACCAGTAAACAGGTAGAAATAGACGTACGGGCAGAGATGAACGTGTTTAGGAAAAAATTTGGAAAGCTATATGAATTAGAATGTTCGGAAACAGAAGAAAAATTTTCAGGAGATAAGGAAGTGATTTTAGAGGTTATAGAAAACCTTTTGTCAAATGCCTTTCGTTACGCCAAGACAAAAGTGGAAATGGAAGTGTTTCTTACCTGTTCTGAATTACAGATCAGAATAAAGGATGATGGAGTGGGATTTACAATAGATAAGCAAAAGGCAACAGAGCTTTTTTATCAGCAAAATGTGAAAGACAGTTTGAAACATTCAGGAATGGGCATGTATATCAGCAGATTGTATTGTGAAAAGCATGGTGGTCAGTTACTGATAGAAAATGAAAAACAGAGTGGAGCTGTAATAACAGCAGTATTTCATCGGATTGCATGAGCGGTCCGATTTTTTTATGCTGTTGTCTTTTTGTTGTGATTTATATTTTATGATGTCTATAACGAAGGAAAGGAGGAATACGTATGATTGCTATTTTTAAAAGAGAGATTAGGAATTATCTAAAGCGACCGTTATTTTGGGTAGGTGTTCTGCTTGTGATTTATGGTGTGTTTAATGCGACAAGTCCATATTTAACCACACATTATCTTACAACGGGGGAGGAAATCATCAATGATCAGTCCAACACTTCGGTTGAAGGAGAAGTGTATGAGGGCTATATTCCAGCCACGCCTGAAAAGCACAGAGAGGTATGGCATGAAAAGATAAAAATAAAATTAACGGATGTGTTTGGATTGACGGATTCAGAAGCACAGAATGTCATTGAAAAGCTGGAAAGCATGAATTTAAAAGAGGCCTATGCGTATTTGGAGCAGGAATATAACTGGTACGGGGCAAGGTATTTATACGAGGACAGTACGTATTATAAGGGAACGGCAGAAGAAATCAACGCATATCTAGATAAAAAATTGGAAGATAAGACATTTTCTTTTTATTACGCAAGAAAATTTGCTGATTTTGCGGGTCTGTATATGGTGTTTTTTGCAATTATTATGTTGGCGGTTTTATTTTTACAAGATACAAAAAAGCATACTTATGAATTGTTGCATACAAAGCCTGTGACTGCCGGGAAGTATGTAATGGGAAAAGTGAGTGCAGGATTTGCAATTTGTTTGCTTGTGCTAACTATTTTGAATATACTGTTTTGGGTATTGTGCCGCATCTATACAAAGGATAGTGGATTTGAAGTGCGACTATGGGATTTTGTGGCTTCTACGGTACTTTATATATTGCCTAATATGCTGATGATTGTGAGTATATATACATTGATTTCACTCATATTTAAAAATCCACTTCCTGGTGTACCACTTTTGATTCTTTATATGGTGTATTCCAATTTGGGCGGAACTAATGCAGAGGGAGTTTACGGATATTGGGGCAAACCTTTGGCAATCATGGTACGATTTCCGGGGCAGCTTTTTGATACGACACCGCCCCCGATGGCGCTCTTAAATCAAAGTTTTCTTATTATTGTATCGGTAGTAATTATACTGATTTCGATACAGATTTGGAAGCGGAGGCGAATATAAATGAAGAAGGAAATGAAGATTGTTCTGCCATTTTATAAAATTGCTTATGCAGTATCCTTTGTTGTAATTTTAAGTGTGATTCGTGCAGTTGTTTTCACGTATGAAATAGGACTATCCATAGAGCCGCCTTTTGCGATATTGACTGCTGTTTTTTGTGCAGATACTTATGTGCAGGAAATTACAAGCAACCGTTCCGAAGTTCAGAGACTGTATCAGATAAAAAAGAGAATCTATTCTATTATACAGAGACTGATGATACAGGGAACTTTTTTGCTGCTGCTCGCTGTTCTTGGATATGGATTGTTTTTTGCGTTTCAGAAACCAATTACACATCCAGTAACAGAAAGTGAAATACTTCAGTTTATTACCTGTTTTGGGGCGATTGTAGTAACTATTTTCTTTTGGGGAATATTGGCTAATACATTGTCTATGCTTTTTCGCAATATGTGGATGGGAATTGGAAGCAGTCTTTTGATATGGGTAGCAACAAATTCCACAGGTGGAGATAAACTTTTTGGAGCATGGAATCTGTTTTCTTATTCTTTTAGAGATATAGAAAATACTGCCGATATTACATGGCTGTATGGGAAAGGCTTGTGTATTTGTATCGGACTGATTTTGTTACTGGCATTGCCGAAGATCGTAAGAAAGAGAGGGTAAATTTATGAGTATTCATATTGAGGATTTAACGGTAAGATTTAAGAATAGTGTCACAGCAATCGACCATGCAGATTTAGATATACCAAATGGGATATTTGGACTATTGGGAGAAAATGGAGCGGGAAAGACAACTTTGATGAGAGTTTTGACCACTGTGCTTAAACCTACAAACGGAATGGTTACATTAGACGGAATTTTGTATAGCGAAGGAAACTATGAAAAAATCCAAAGAAAGATAGGGTATTTACCACAGGAAATTGAACTGTATCCTAATTTGACGGTTCAGGAGTGTTTGGAGTATATGGGAGATCTGGCAGGTGTTCCGAAAGCAGAATGTAGAAAGCGGATAGATTATTATTTGAAAAAGACCAGTCTTATAGAACATCGTAAGAAGAAAATGAAGCAGTTATCAGGCGGTATGAAGCGACGGGTAGGATTGGTGCAGGCGCTTTTAAATGAACCGGAATTTTTAATTGTGGATGAGCCAACTACCGGTTTAGATCCGGAGGAACGTATTCGCATCCGCAATTTGTTAGTAGATTTTTCTGAAAACAGAACGGTTTTGTTTTCAACTCATGTGGTAGAAGACTTAGCTGCCACCTGCAATCAGCTTGCAATTATGCATAAAGGTCGATTTCTGTATACGGGTTCTATGAAGAATTTGACAGAAGAAGCACAGGGGAAAATCTGGATTTGCAAAGTACCTGATGAGAGAAAAGCAAGAGAAGTGGAACAGAAGTATCGTATTACATCTAAACAGTATGTTGAGGGGGGATTGCAGTTAAGAGTGATTTCTGAAATACAGCCAGAATTGGAGTGTATGTCAATTCCTGCAACGTTGGAAGATGCTTATATTTATGTGACGAATCAATACGAGTAGATAAAGCACCATCTGATGCTTTACTACCAGTTGCACGTTGTTCGCTTTGAATATTTGTGGAGAAAAAGTATGTATTATTTTGGCTTTCTATAAAACCTATAAACCAGCCATTTATATCCTGCCCGTTCACTCGTCCGGTTCCGGTTTTTCCATAAATTCTCCATTTTCAGAGGCGGTAAGATGGATGGAATTTTTGACGGCATGAATATTAGCAGGAGTAAAGTTGAAGTTGTTTCGATATAAATTTTTCAAAAGTTCAACTTGTTCTACTGGTGAAATCTTTAAGGATGACTGCATCCAGTAGGAAGAGAAATCTCCGGATATATTTTTATTGCCATATCCTATTTGCTGAAGGTATGAATTTATAGTGGAAGATCCGAGCTGCTTGTCGATTGATTCAAAATACCAGTTTGTATATATCTTTTAAAAGGTATATGATTAAGAAAAACGGCAGGAGGTATCTGAATGAAATCACATAAATATTGGTCTATCGGTGCACTGATTACAATGCTTGGAACTTTTTATACAGGTTATAAGGGATCAAAAGAAGGCCATAAGTACTTTGCAGCAAGTTCTTTGCTTTGCATGATTATGGCTATTTATACAGGACACAAGATGATTTCTGGTAAAAGTAGGAAGAAAAAAGAAGTTTCAGTAGAGAGTGTTGAAGATTAAAAAACAAAATATTTTAATCAATAACGCCGGTGCGGGATTTTGATATCCAGTACCGGCGTTATTGATTCCACAGGGGCTTGGGGGTGTAGCCACCAAATATACTATTCGTTTTCTGCTTCGGCAAGTTTGTTAAGGATCCACTCCCTATTGATAACTATTTCATCATCATCGCGGAGATCCTTGAAATCATTGCAGTGTGAAGAAGCAAATTCATACATATTGTCAATGTCAACTGCACCAGTAATCTCACCCTTATTAATGATTACAAGAATATTTGTTCCGTCGTCGTCGACAGCAAAGCGCAGTTCATCAAATTCTATATCGGGATCATTTTTGAGAATAGAATCTGTCGCAAGTAATTTAACAAGTTCCATTACCCTGTCATCTTTACCTGCATCAAAGATCTGGATCTTTTCAACGAGCTGATTTGCTGATGTCACAATCCGGTATAAGTACTTTTCGGTACGATAATCAGCCAAAGCATTTTTTTCATAAAATATTTCATATGTCTTCTTTACTTCTGATTCAGGAACCAGATAAATCATGACAAGATCTTCCATCTGGTGATAGAGTGTGGAGTAGTTTAAACGAAAGGTCTCTCCACAGCTCGGGCAGGTATAAAGGAAAATAGATTGATTAAGTACCTTCTCTTTCATTTCAGGATCCAGTGCAGTATTAATACTGTCCCAGAGCTCAAAATCTCCCTCATGATGGCAGGAAGGACAAGTTACCTTTTCTATATGATGTCTTGACATAAATGATCCTCCTTTCAGTGAGATAAATCTATAGTTTTTCTATTGTAGAATAATCTTATCCGCTATTATTTCGCCAGAAAATTACTCTGTATCTCCATCGGCATATGATAAGCCTGGCCTCGTTTTGTCAGGCTGTATAGTTTAAAGCTCATGAGTTCCGGAGTCGCATTCAAAGAGCTGCAGAGTCCGAAATAATCCAGGTCTTCGTTCTGAACCATATCTTCGATCTCCTCATCATCAATCAGAAGATCGGCAGCAAACAGATTGGCCTGGTATTCTGTATTATCCGTCATATTATAGAGTGTATCATCTTGCATTGGAGCCATTTTCAGCTGGGAACGATGCAGGATGATATGCCCTAATTCATGGGCGGCAACAATCATCTTTTCTTCTTCAGAAAGGAAACTGCTGATCATGACATAAATCGTCTTACAGCTCATAAAACAGTATCCTTTCAGTGTCTTATATCTGGAAGTTTCCCCGACAACAATGTTCATCTGATCCATGATCTCAAAGGGATCCCTGGTGCCATATTTCTTGATTAATTTCTTTGTTTCTGTATATATGTAAGTGTTTCTCAAATAAATCACCTCAAAAGTAAAAATAAAAAGGGCAGAAATATCCTTGTAACTATAAGGTAACAGATTAGGTGTACAATAATCCCGCCTTCTATTATTTTTCCTCTTGGTTTTTCAGATATTTTTTCGGTGTAAATTTCTTTGCACGTCTTTTGGAATCAAGATAAAGGCTCTGGATCTCATCCATAAAAGCTATTTTATCTTCGTCAGTCAGTGATCCACCGGCAAACATAGCTGCAGCCTGTTCCAGAATCTGCTGAGCCTGTTTGGCACCACGGTTTCCAAACTGTTCGGATGCTTCTGTGATAAAAGCTTCATCTTCACTCATGAGATAAGAAACGTCACACTGTAATGCATCTGCCAGTTTCTGATACAGAACATTTTGTTTTGGAAAACGTCCTTCTACTTCCCAGGATCGAATGGTCCTATATGAAACACCAACCATACTGGCCAGTTCCTGCTGACTCATCTTTTTTTCTTTTCTTAATGATCTTACTTTTTCACCGAATGTCATAAACATACCTCTTTCTAAGCCTTGTCTTATAAGTTTCATTAGCCGCCTCAAGGCAAAACGGGAAATGTGTCTCCTAAAAATTAAAAATTAATCTTGACAAAGGGAAATATCTCTCCTATAATGTGAATCACAGATAAGGGAAACATCTTTCCTATAAGATACACAATATTTCCTCTTTTGTCAATGGATATGTGAAATGAATTTCCTGTAATTCAATGAAAGCAGGAAGGATAGACAATCATTGATAGTCAAAATGGGATACATGTTACAAAAAGAGGAAAGACGTATGGGAGGTGGCAATGTGAGTCAGGATCAGACTTCTATTATCTGTATTGATCTGAAGTCCTTTTATGCTTCTGTAGAATGCGTAGAACGTGGGCTGAATCCATTTAAAACAAACCTGGTGGTTGCAGATCCGACCAGATCAAAGTCAACAATCTGCCTGGCAATCACTCCGGCTATGAAGTCTCTTGGCATCAAGAACCGGTGCCGGATCCATGAGATACCGGATTGTGTGAAGTACATTACAGCCATGCCGAGGATGCAGCTGTACATGGATTATTCCGCAAAAATCTATGGAATCTATCTGCGGTATGTCTCAAAAGAAGATATCCATGTGTACAGTGTCGATGAATGTTTTATTGATGTGACAAACTATCTACAGCTTTATCATCTCACTGCAAAAGAAATGGCGGTAAAGCTTATGCAGGCAGTCATGGAGGAAACTGGCATCACTGCAACTGCAGGTGTGGGAACCAATCTGTATCTTGCTAAGATCGCAATGGATATCGTAGCAAAGCATGTGGATGACCATATTGGAATGCGGACGTATTCCCGAAAGATGATGAATCAGGGATCATAACAGAATAGAATGAGCTGTCTGTAGTAAGCAATGGAACGCTCCCTTACAAGGGACGAGGAACGGATTGAGGTTCTGGACAAAATGGTCATGCGGCTTTATGAGGATATGATTGCAGGGCGTATCAGTGAGCAGAATTTCAACACCATGCTGGAAAAGACACAGACCGAGCAGACGGAGCTTAAAACAAAAGTGTCCGAGGGCAGAAAGCGGCTGTCCGATGAAGTCCAGCTTGCCAATGATGCAAAACAATGGGTGGAAGCCATTCAGGAATACGCCAACATCACAGAGCTGGACGCAGCCACCCTCAACCGCTTAATCAAAGAAATCGTTGTGCATGAGCGCATTGACGAAGATAAAACAAGACACATTTCTATCGAAATTCATTTTAATCTCAAACCCATCCCGGAGGTGGAACAGGTCACTGCCTGACCTGTCCCGCCGGGACGGTTCTCTTAACAACACCATATAGATTTTTTGTACGCCGCCGCCCGCCATCGAGCAGAGTTTTTACACCTAATTGGGGATGAAACAGCTGATGAGCGGTGGTGGTGTTATCCTGATCGGAACACAGCTGATCCCGCTTCTGAGTGGATTATTTGGTTAAGAGAAAGGAGTAGAGATCCATGTTCAGTCAGATTTTTGATGCGATTGAGGAATGGATGAGGGAACTCTTAACCGGGATGATCACTTCCAACCTGGACACGATGTTTACTGATGTCAATCAAAAGACTGGTGAGATCGCTACCCAGGTTGGACAGACCCCGCAAGGGTGGAACGGCAGCATATTCAGTATGATCCGGAACTTATCGGATTCCGTGATCATGCCGATCGCAGGCATTATTATCACACTCGTACTCTGCTACGAATTGATTTCTATGCTGACCGAGCGCAACAACATGCATGATATTGATACCTGGATGTTTTTCAAGTACTTCGTAAAAATGTGGATCGCTGTATATCTGGTGAGTAACACATTTACGATCACAATGGCGGTATTCGATGTGGGCCAGCACGTAGTTAATTCTGCGGCCGGTGTTATCAGCGGAAGTACCGCCATTGATATTTCTTCGGCATTGACGGATCTTTCCGCAACCCTGGAAAGTATGGAAATCGGAGAACTTGTTGTATTGGCGCTGGAAACCCTTATCGCCGGCTTCTGTATGAGAATCCTGTCTGTACTGATCACAGTGATCATGTATGGACGTATGATAGAGATTTACCTATATACCTCAGTTGCGCCGATTCCATTCGCAACTATGAGTAACAGAGAATGGGGACAGATCGGCACGAATTATTTCAGAGGACTCTTTGCCCTGGCTTTCCAGGCATTTCTGATGATGGTATGCGTTGCAATCTATGCAGTGCTTGTTGCAGGTATCCAGTATTCAGATAAAGCTTTATGACCTGACCACACTGCAGAGAGAAGCAAACCGTATCTATGGAATGACAGCCAAACAGACACTGGATACCGCTCAGAGCCTGTACGAAAAGAAACTGATCACTTATCCAAGAACAGACAGCCAGTATCTGACAGAAGATATGGAACAGACCGCAAGAAATGTGGTTCGTCAGATTTATGAGAAATATCAGCTGACAGGTCCGTTTGATCAGCCGGAGCAGCCAGATGTGAAGAAAGTCATGAATAACAGCAAAGTGACAGATCACCATGCAATCATCCCAACGATGGAGCTTGCATCCAGCCATCTGGATGAACTGAAATCCTGGGAAGAAAAGATTCTGTTCCTGATTGCAGTCCATACGGTCATGGCAATGAGTAAGGATCACATTTACCAGGAAACAGAGATTGAAGTGGAATGCCAGGGAGAAATCTTCAAAGCAAAAGGAAGAACTGTGTTGCAGGATGGATGGAAACTCTTTGAAAACTGCTTCAAGAATAAGGATCGCATGGCAATCGTAGATCCAGATCAGGAAATGAAAGAGAGGATGCCGAAAGTAACCCAGGGACAGACTTTCTATGCTGTAGCTGCAGAAAAGACAGAACATTTTACATCGCCACCAAAACCATACAGTGAAGATACTCTCCTTGCAGCAATGGAAACTGCTGGAAATAAGGAATTCGATGAAGACACAGAAAAGAAAGGATTAGGAACTCCGGCAACAAGAGCTGGTATCATCGAAAAACTGATCTATTCCCAGTATGCCACCCGAAAAGGGAAACAGATCCTTCCAACAGATGATGGAAAAGTCCTTGTGGAGATCCTGCCAGACTTTCTGAAATCTGCAAGTATGACTGCAGAATGGGAAAATCAGCTGCTCTTGATGGAGCATGGAGAGATTGCACCGGAACAGTTTATGACCGGGATCAAAAACATGCTGACCATGATGCTGAATGGATGCGATGCGATTTCCGAAGAAGAAACAAGAAGATTTCAGACCAGAGAAAGCATTGGAACATGTCCGGTATGTGGAAGCCTGGTATATGAAAGCAAAACCAACTTCTATTGTAGCAACCACGATTGTCACTTTGCTCTCTGGAAAGATAACCGCTATCTGCAGAGCATGGAAAAAACCATGGATAAAAAGATGGCTGCAGAACTTCTGAAAAGTGGATGTGTGCATGTAAAAGACCTGTATTCCAGAAAGAAGAATATGTACTTTGAGGCAGATCTTCATATGGATGCAGATGAAACCGGAAGGGTGAATTTTTCTTTATCCTTTCCCAAAAAGAAACCAAAAAACAAAAGCAAAAAGAAATAAGAAAACAGATTAGAGGAGGAAACGAAGAATGAATTTTAATGAATTTGTAAATGAAGTAAAGGACAATATCAAACTCTTTTTACCAAGGGATTATGAGAATGCAGAAGTATCAACGATGGAGTGTCATAAACTGAACCGTGCCTATACGGGACTGATGGTGAGAAAAGAAGGTGAGATGCTTACCCCGACGATCAATCTTAACCAGCTGTATGAAGCATATAAAGCACAGCCTGGCGTAACAATGGAAACTGTATGCAGAAAGATTGCAGATATAGTTATTGAGGCACCGATACAGGTTGATCTGAAAGCTATTTTAAACTATGAAGATGTGAAGGACAAGCTGTTTATCCGTGTGTCATCAGCCGAAGCAAATAAGGAAGTCCTCGAAATTGTGCCACACCAGCTAAAGGAAGATCTTGCAATTACCTATCATGTGGCAGTAGGCAAGAATCAGGATGGATTAAGTTCCATGCTGATTACAAATGAAATGATGAAGGAATATGGAGTGACACAGGAGCAGATTCATGAAGACGCTATGAAAAGTTCACCGCGTGTCATGGTCCCAGAGGTATCAAGTATAGGTGTACTGATAGATGAAATATATCAGAAAAATATTCTCATGCTGACACCAGATGAACGTGAAATGCTGCTAGAAACATTGCAGGAGTCAAGCGAGATGCCGACATTCTTTGTTGTTACAAATACAGAAAGAATTGATGGAGCCGGTGTGATCTTTTATCCGGAATTCATGGATAACATGGGGGAACTTCTGGGAAATGATTTCTTCATTTTGCCATCATCCATCCATCAAATGCTGATCTTGCCGGATGACGGGCAAGTGGATGCGGAAATGTTAAGAGATATGGTAAAAGAAGTTAATGCCACTCAGGTAGCACCAGCAGAACGCCTTACCAATGATGTATATCACTTTGACACAAAGGATCACGTCTTTGAAAAGGCAGACAGGTTCACAGAACGTCAGAAAGAAAAAGAAGCGCAGGTTGCAAAAACAGAGAAAGTTGGAAAAGAACAGCCGGATCAGAAACCGAAAACAAAGAAGCACGATATGGAACTCTAATAAAAAATAATCATCTCGTCAACTAATAAAAAGCCCTGCGGCATAAACACAATGTCGTAGGGCGTTTTTGGAAAGGAGTATTATGACAGAACAAAACAAAACTACTACTATTCCACTGCCGGTCCAGGGAAAAGATATGGACAGCATTATGCAGTCACTGGAATCCGGTGTGGAAGAACTATTTACAAGTAACCGCTATCAGGAATTTCTTAAAACCATGGCAAAGTTTCACAATTATTCCTTTAACAATACAATGCTGATCGCTATGCAGCGACCGGATGCCACACTTGTTACCAGCTACAAAAACTGGCAGTCCATGGGTAGACAGGTCATGAAAGGTGAAAAAGGAATTACAATCATTGCACCGGCACCATATAAGAAAATGAAGGAAAAAGAGGTTCTGGATGAAAATCAGCGACCGATCATGGGAACCGATGGAAAACCTAAGACTGAACAGGTGGAAGTTACGGTTCCGCATTTTAAAGCAGTTACCGTCTTTGATATTGCTCAGACATCCGGGGAACCAATCCAGACACTGGCACCGGAATTATTGACTGCAGCTGTACAGGATTTTGATTCTTTCATGCAGGCTATTCAGAAAATATCCCCAGTGCCGATACGATTCGATGAGATCGATGGCAATGCCAATGGATATTATCATAATGCAGATAAGGAAATTGTGATCAAAAAAGGACTCAGTGAAAGCCAGACCTTAAAGACTGCTATTCATGAAACAGTCCATGCAAAATTGCATGACAGGGAGATCATGGAAAGCCTTGGTGTAGAAAAAGACCGATTGACAAAAGAGGTTGAGGCTGAATCCGTTGCTTACTGTGTGTGTTCTTCCTTTGGTTTGGATACATCGGATTATAGTTTCCCTTACATTGCAGGTTGGAGCAGCAGCCGGGAAATGAAAGAAATGAAAGCATCTATGGATGTGATCCGCAAGACAGCCGGTGAAATGATCGATCAGCTTACAGAAGAGCTGGAAATCATTCTTGAAGAAAAACAGAAAACAGAATTACATGATAAATACGGCATTCTGGTAGATGCACTGGAAGCAGCCGGATACCGCTATGATTATCGGGAAAGCGAACCGGGACATATTGTACTGGCGCCGGATGGGACACATGAAATTGCCGGATACTTGCAGTTTGAATCATGGGGAGATATCAAAGACTGGCTGGAAGATACGATTGCAGAAGGAACGGATATTTCGGAAAGAGTTGATCGGGCTTTGTATCCATTTAAGTTTGATTATACCCTAGAGGAAGAAATGTTCAGAGGTAATGGTGACCGCTATGCGATTTACCACGTGGATGAAGACACACCTGGAAAACAACATTTATTTATGAATATGGCAATGGTCAAAGAAGATGGAATTACAATCGATGCAGCAAATTATAAATGTGTCTATTCTGGCAGATTACATGAAAATGAAAAGCTGGATGATTTGTATGCCGTATTCAACGATAATCCACCGGCAGATTATAAAGCACATTCTATGTCGGTTAGTGATGTTATCATTACAAACCGTGGTGGGGATATGCAGGCATATTACGTGGATCGATTTGGATTTGCAGAACTTCCAGACTTTGCAGTACAAAGAGAAAAAATACTCGATATTGTCCCGGAAATAGAAAATGTGGATTATGAAAATGATCTTACATGTATCAGCTTTTATGCGGCTGAATGTGCTGAATTTCCTGTGATGGGTGAAGTACATTATGACCTGACATTACCGGAAGCCTTGGAAGCTTATGAGAAAATCCCATCAGAACGTATGCATGGACTGAAATGTGTTGGCTTTGATCTGAAAGACGGAAGTGATTATGAAGGAATGCAGAGTCTGATGATCGAAGGAAAAATACAGAAAGAATTTTTGAATTCGATTCCTGGATTTAGAGAAAATTCTTATGTGCAAAATGCAATCAGTCGTGTGGAAAAGTACTTGGAAGAAAGACATCCAAATGTGGAAAATCCTCTGGAATCCAATAAGAAAGTGGATAACGAAAAAAATATAAGCAAAGAAAAAAACGAGAAGGAGCTGAATATACAGATGAAACCAATACCGAAAAAGAAAAGGGGGGAAATGAGCCTATGAGAAATGTAAACCTGGAAGAAAACGAACTGACTATTACTGCTATCTTCCAGCAGCACACAAAGGAAGAAACAATCCAAACACTGAAAGAAGCTTTGGAAGTTATGGAACAGGAAGAAAGTGATCCTGAGAATGATGAAATGATTGAGATCATCAATTCTACAGTTGGAAAATTACAGCAGATCGAAGACAAATACTACTATTCTCTGGATCTGAATTATTATCTGAATAACTTGGAGAACGATGCCTATGAAGCTTAATCAATTTGCAGTCTACCGAGTAGATCAGCAGACAGCAGGAAAAGCACTGTGGCATCTGCCATATCAAGAGGCAAGACAGCAGAATGTGTCGATTACTGTCGAAAATTACCGATTAGTCTCGATTCATGAAATGCAGGAAAATGAAAAAGTCGCTGACATCTGGAAACGAATGAAAAAGCAATGCGAAGTCAGTGACGTGCTCGTATTGAACAAGAACGGAGAAATCAGTTGCTACTATGTAGATGAAAACTATCCACAGTATCTGGCCGGATTCATTCGTATCAATACATCCGGTGCACTGATCACTATGGAAACTGAGAATTATCAGATCGATGGGAAAAAAGGAAACTGGATTGCCACAGACACCATCATTATTGATGGAAAACAGTTTTATTTGATGGAACATCAGGTATACCGAGATCAGGCCCAGGGTGTTATCCTGGATGCCTATGGAAAAATGGTTGTCGAAGAATGTAAGAAATTCGATGAAAAGACAAAACAAAAGATTCATGATTACATCCAACAGCAAGTACCGCTAAATCCGGTCGAACAGCTAAAACAAGATGGTAAAATCCGTCTGGAACATTACCAGAAATTCTACCAGAACGGCACTTATGAACGAAGCAGAGAATCTGGTACCGAAGCCAATTATGATATGGTGGACGGTCTGGTGAATAATCAGAAGAAGAATCAGGAAAAGACCTCTGATGCTAGCAGCAACAATCAGACCTCCCGAAATCAACAGGATGGAAAATCTAAGAAACGAAGATCCGTGATCAAACGTCTGCATCAGAAACAGATTGCCATTGCTCGCCGGTCCGGAAAACCGATACCCAAATACCTGGATCAGGAAATGGAAAGAAAGCGGGGGTAGAATATGCGAAGGTTAAAGTGTGAAAAAGAAACGATTATTCTGACCAATGAAGATGACGGATTCTATGATGTGTATACCTTCAATCAGAGCTTGCAGAAACGGTTACGGGCATTCGCTGAGAAGTATCCGGATGATTGCTGGTTGAAAGGATCTTCGGAGGATGGCAGTGAAACGTATATAATCAAAAAGGGCCGGTTGTCATTGAATTTAAGACCACCCTATTCTAAGGACAGAATTCATAAAGCAACAGAACGAATTATTGAAGAACAGAAGGAACAATCAAAGGATTCATAGAATGCGATTTAAGAGAAAAAAGCCTCATGACCATGAGGAAAAATGAAAGCAAAATATGTTAGCTGATAAAGTGTATAGGCTCAAAAGGGAAAGTTCCCTTTTGGGCCTTATTTTGTTTAAAATCATTTAGTAGTACAAAACCTGATTTTATCTTTTATATATTTGATAACAAGTAGTGAATAGTTGATTTAAGTAGTTTTCAGTGGTACAATTATTTGAGGAAAATTCATGTAATAGTATTAAATGCAGGGAGAAAAAAATGGCAAGACCAAAAAAGAATGGAACATACCTTAATGTATGTATTGAAACTCCTATTTATGAGCGATTAGAAAATTTTTGTAAAGATGCAGGACATACAAAAACGGTTGCTGTTGAAAGAGCATTAATTTCTTATTTCGATGAATATGAAGAAATGAAAAAGAAATTAAAAGAATTAGAATCTAATCAAGACAAATGAGAAATTCATGCAGGGGAGAATCAAGCAAATGATCAACGGCAAAGATCAAGAAATTATAACTATAAATAAAACAGGAAATTCAATATTAAATAACGCAAAATATTCTGCAGATAACACGGATGAATGGTATACTACATATGAAACGATAGCTGAAGAATTATCTCATTATAAAAATCAGTTTATAGACAAGGTGGTACTTTGTAATTGTGATGATCCGTTTGAATCAAATTTTTGCTATTATTTTTTGCGACATTTTAATCAATTAAAACTCAAAAAACTGATATGTACATCTTATTCTGGATCCAAAATAGATCAGTTAGTCAATGGTCAATTAACATTAGATCTTTTGGATGCGGATGGCAATCCAGTTATTAACAACAAACATGGATATGTATTAACTATTACACAAATACCAGGAGAGCATGAAGAAGAAGTACCGGATAATGTTATTAAAAATGTATTACAGAAAAAGAATGTTGTAAGAAAACTATCTGGAAATGGTGATTTTCGTTCGCAAGAGTGTATCGAGTATTTAAAAGAATGTGATATCTGTTGTACAAATCCACCGTTTAGTTTATTTTCAGAACTATTTTCTTTGTTGGTAAAGTATGATAAGAAGTATTTATTAATTGGTAATCAAAATGCTATTACTTATAAAGAAATATTTCCGTATATTAAAGAGAATAAAGCTTGGGTTGGATATAGATTTGGGGATATGGCTTTTCGTGTCCCGCAAGATACCATGCCAAGAAAAACGCGGTATTGGGTAGATGAGTATACGCTTCTTGCTTTTAAAGCCCAAACGGGTGGATTTGAAGCTCTCCGTACAGCCGATATACGCCACATTTTCCAGAATAGCAGCTACGGCTGACGGCTCCCAACAATACGGATTTTCCGAAACCCTCGCCACGCCGACGCCCTTTGACGCTTTGTATCTCCCTTGCTGTTGCGGTTACAATCCGTATGCCTTTATCGCTCATACCGTCCAGCAGCGCGTCAAGCTGCCGCCGCCCGGTGGATTTCTCCGCATTGCTGTTCGGGAAGAAAAATTGATCTACCGAAATATGATACCGGGTTACAAGGTCATAGAATACCTGTAAACTCGGCTGTTGTCCCTTGTTCTCGATATTCGCAAGGTAGCGCGGGGAAATATATAACTCGTCGCTTACCTTTTTGCGGCTCTCGCCGTATTCATTTCTCGCGGCTTTTATAGCTGCCCCGAAAGCCTTAAAGTCGTACAATGGTACGGGTCTTTTTGCCATTTTCATTCACCCTGTTACATTTTACAGTTCACCTTTCTTTTTGGATATGTCCACACAATTCATATCATTAGGTTAAATACTTCCTGTTGTGTATTGACAGTAGACTGATTTTCTGATAAAATAAAATTTATGTAAAAGGAGGCGGCGTTTATGTTGCATAGCATGCGTATTAGATAAGCATTGAAAAAAAGGATTTTCCCATTTTCAACATGGGCTTTTTTGTCATGCTTATTTTGCGGATGCTATACAAAAAACTAACGACGTATAGATATAGTATAGACATAGTGCAAGCTATGCCTTAGTTTTGTTGTACTGCTCTGTGCATTATAAATGCAGGTCAATGCTCATGTTGAGGATTGACCTGCATTTTTTTGTGTAAAAAGGACGAGTGAAATATAATGCTTAAAAAATATTGGATAAAATGTCCGATTTGTAACGGAAAGACGAGAGTTCAAGTATTTCATAATACTGTATTAAAAGATTTTCCTCTTTTCTGCCCTAAATGCAAATTGACGCATATCATTGATGTAGAAAAATTAGAGATTGTAATCAAAAATACAGAAAAACAAACTTTTATTATTTAGAAGAAAGGATATAAAAATGAAACGTTTACCTAAATATACGCCTGCGGAAGTACGGAATGATCCATACGGATTTACTTACAAAGAAATGTCGGAAGTTATTGGCGAGAATGAAGCAAAAGCCTTATATGAAGAATTATATAAGCAATTACCACGCAAAAAAAATCTATCAATGTTGGTAAAAAATATTTGCAAAAGCAGTGATACTGAAAAGTATGTTTACGAACTGAAAGACAACAAATACATTGAAACGGTTTTTATCAAGCGGCGAGATGGTGGAACTGTTTGCGTGAGCACACAAGTCGGTTGTCCTGTTGGTTGTATTTTTTGTGAGTCCGGGCGAAATGGCTTTGTTCGTAATCTAACATCGTCAGAAATCGTACAACAGATTATATTGTTGCGTCGAAAAGTAAACCGTATCGTTTTTATGGGTATGGGAGAGCCTTTATTCAATTATGACAACTTGATAAAAGCAATCCATATTCTCCGAGATAGATATGGGCTCAACTTTCCAACCGACGGCATTACCATATCAACAGTTGGTCCGGTCGATCAATTAAAAAAATTGCGCGAGGAACATCTTAAAATTCAGTTGACAATATCTTTACACGCAGCAACACAATCTGCAAGAAATCGTATTATTCCTCACATGCGCATATATGCTATTGAAGATGTTGTTAAGCAAGCCTTATCCTATTCTGAAAGGCATAATCGCAAAATTGTCTTTGCGTATTTGCTTTTACCGGGTATAAATGACCGGCCCTCAGATGTAAGACAACTTGCAAAATGGTTTCGGGGCAAAAAAGTTATGATTAACGTGTTACAATACAACCCAACAAGCAATTCAAGAATTAAAGCACCACAGAAACGGGAAATAGTTGCATTCAAACATCAATTAGAGCAAGCAGGACTTGAAGTTACTATGAGAGTTTCTCATGGCAGAGAGATTAACGCGGCTTGTGGACAGTTAGCTAACACATATAATAAATTCAAAAAAAAATGATTAAAAGTGCCAGACGCATAGACGCAGAGCCGATAACGCATTAGGTCAAAAAACCTATGTGTTATCGGCTTTTTTATTTAATATTGCGCAAAAGCCGCTGTTCCCTATTATAGAATGGATTGCGGGTAGTGTATTAAAGTCGCCCTTTTTTAAGGATACGGCGGTATCGGGGAGGTATCGCCGTGTCCATTTTTATTTACTGTAACCCGCCTAATGCTTTGCGGTCAAAAAAAGCTATGCTCCGCAAGCGGGATATTCCGGCTATGAATGTGAACTGTCAATACATTTAGCTACTGCTTACATTTCCTTTGCGCCCGTCCGCGTCTTGCGGACGGGCGCATTTTGCTTTTTTCAACTTTTTTCTGAAAAGCGCACTCAAGAGCCATCTCCCGAACGGGTACGGAGCGAAAGGGGCAGAGAGGACAAGCCCTTAACTCCCGTCCTCTACTCCACGCGGGAAGGAGGTGAACTCTATGGAGCTATCTTCTTCCGACAAGGAAAGAATACAACATCAGTACGACGCATTAGCAAAGAAAACTTTGGTCGGCGAAGCGAAAAGCCACCGCCGCACTCTTGCGAAACGCGCAGCACGCGAAGTTACTTTTTCGGATTTGAGCGAAAGCGAACTCGCGCAGCTTTTCACAACGGACGAATACGAAAGCGATTATTTCCGTTTTCAAGTGTCCGGCTTTGATGTACTCGTCAAAAATGAACTGCTTGCCGAAGCCCTTAACGCTTTGCCCGAAAGGAAACGCGACATTATCCTTTTGTCCTACTTCTTGGATATGAGCGACGCGGAAATTGGCGAACTGCTGAATGTTGTACGCACGACGGTTTTCCGGCACAGGAAATCCGCGCTTGCGAAAATCAAACAGTATTTGGAGGGAAAAGCAGATGATGAATACCGTTAGGAAGTCTGAAAATCTGTTGCCGTTCCCTGTCATTTCCGCAGCGGCAAACGGCGACACAACCGCCATGTGCGCGATCTTGAAGCACTACGAGGGTTACATAGCGAAACTTTGTACCCGCACGCTGAAAGACGACGCGGGCAATACCTATTCCTATGTGGACGAGGAAATGCGTAACAGGCTGCAAGTGCGCCTTATTACCCGCACCCTTGCTTTTCATGTAGGATAATCTTTTAGCCCATGCGGGGAGCGTGTCCCCTTTCCACGCTTCCCGTTATGGGCTATTTGTCGTTCCGCAAAAGCATATCCGCTGTTGATGTGCTTTTGCAGGCCGACAAAGCCTATTGTTCTTTGACAAAGAAAGCGGCCTTTGGTGCGCAGCATAACAGGCAAACGGGTACATTCCGTCTGTACCGAGCCAGTCGGCGGGTACGCCATGACAGCTTTTCCCCGTAGGGGAAAAGCCGAGCGAGAACTACCGCGCCGTAAAACAGGTTTAGCAGCTTGTGGGCGACGACATACAAGGCGGCACAATGATACTCCCGCGTTGAACACCCTCAAAGTATTGCGCGGCGCACCCATAAGCATGGGCCGGGGTGAAACTCCCGTGAGGTTGCAGCTAACAACCGCCCGTTTTTGCCTTTTGACGAATATAGTTTATCCATACAGGAAAAGGAGGTTTTTCTAATGGATAAAAAACAGACAATTACAACCGAACGCAAAATAGGGAAAATCACCTATCTTGTTCAAGCGTTGCCGAGTGAAAAGGCAACCGATACAATCCATAAAAAGATTGAGAAACTCATTGTAAAGGATTTGCAGAAAAAGCCCGGAAATCCGGGATTTTTAGCGTCCGAGTAGTGCATTAGGCGGCGGGATATGGTATAATGATAGCAACACATTATACCTGTTTATTCGGCTGTCGGAAAGGAGGACTAATGTTACAGTCGAATAAAATCACCGCCCTTTACTGCCGTTTAAGTCAAGAGGATATGCAAGCCGGAGAAAGCGGAAGCATACAGCACCAAAAAATGATACTTCAACGCTATGCGGACGAACACCATTTTTTGAACACAAAGTTTTTTGTGGACGACGGATTTTCCGGCGTGAGTTTTGAGCGCGAGGGGCTGCAAGCGATGTTGCAGGAAGTGGAAGCCGGACGAGTGGCGACGGTCATTACCAAAGACCTTTCCCGTCTTGGCAGAAACTATCTGAAAACGGGCGAACTCATAGAGATTGTATTTCCCGAAAACGGAGTACGCTATATCGCGATCAACGACGGAGTTGACACAGCGCGGGAGGATAACGAGTTTACCCCCTTGCGGAACTGGTTTAACGAGTTTTACGCCCGCGACACAAGCAAGAAAATCCGCGCAGTTAAACAGGCACAGGCGCAAAAAGGCGAGCGCGTCAACGGGGAATATCCATACGGCTATATCCCAGACCCGAACAACCGCCACCACCTTATACCCGACCCGGAAACCGCGCCGATTGTCAAACAGGTTTTCGCTATGTTTGTTAGCGGTGTGCGTATGTGCGAAATCCAAAAATGGCTTGCGGAAAACAAAGTCTTGACGATTGGAGCGTTGCGCTATCAGCGTACAGGACAGGCGCGGTATCAGCGGGCAATGATCGCCCCCTATACTTGGCCGGACAAAACGCTCTATGACATATTAGCAAGGCAGGAATATTTAGGGCATACCATAACCGCGAAAACTCACAAGGTATCCTACAAGTCGAAAAAGACCCGGAAGAACGAAGAAGAACAACGCTATTTCTTCCCAAACACCCATGAGCCGCTTGTTGACGAGGAAACCTTTGAACTTGCGCAAAAGCGGATTGCTACCCGCCACCGCCCGACAAAAGCAGCGGAGATTGATATTTTTTCCGGCTTGCTGTTTTGCGCTGGTTGCAGACATAAGATGTATTACCAACAGGGCGTAAATATCGAGCCGCGCAAGTTTTCCTATTCTTGCGGCGCATGGCGCAACAGGGCAAGGACAGGCAGCGAGTGTACCTCTCATTATATCCGCAAAAACGTACTTCTTGATTTAGTGCTGGAAGATATGCGGCGGGTTTTGCGGTATGTTAAGGAACACGAACAGGACTTTATCTGTAAAGCTACCGAGTACGGCGACATGGAAGCGAGAAAGGCATTAGCGCAGCAGCAAAAGGAACTTTTCAAAGCACAGGCGCGTATGACCGAACTTGACACGCTTTTCCGCAAGCTGTATGAGGACAACGCATTAGGCAGACTGACAGATGAACGGTTTGTGTTTCTAACTTCCGGCTATGAGGACGAAAAGAAATCCCTTGCCGCAAGGATAGACGAGTTACAACAGCAGATCGCAACCGTTACCGAGCGAAAAAGGGATATATCAAGGTTTATTCAGATTGTCGGGAAATACAGCGACATACAGGAATTGACCTATGAAAACGTCCATGAGTTTATCGACCGTATTTTGATACATGAATTAGACCGGGAAACCAACACCCGGAAAATCGAAATCCATTACAGCTTTGTCGGACAGGTTGATACCGAGCAGGAGCCGACGCAAGTTGTCAACCATGACCGCCGCAACATGGTAGATGTAAAAAGTATCGCTATCTAACCTCAGCAAAATTCGTACCCGTATAGCCATCGTCCACATAGTAGGTGGGATTTGGAAACCCGTGTTCCTTAGCGTACTTGAATAGATATTCTTTTTGATTTACGATACTGTTGCTCTCGCCTTCACGTCCATCGTCCTGACTCAGACGACAGTACAAGGCGGTGATTTCTTCCTGCTGTCTTTGCAATGCTTTCTCCTTTCCGACAGCAGACACGATAGTATGAAGTGTAGATACAGTATACCACGCCTGCGGTCAAACTTCAACGCTTTAAAGCGATAATCTTTCCGATATTTCTTAATCCTCATCATAACCCTCGGAATCAAAACTGTAATCTGCTGTGTCCCGCATGAATATCCTGCTGAGAAGCCCAAGCAAGTCCCTCCCGTCCTCTCGGAAATGTGCGGTCACTGTATATTCCGTGCCGCCGATTTTCTCGCAGAGCGTTGCCTGTTCAGGGATACGCATAAGGGGCATAATGTTTTCAGCAGGCGGCAGGGGCGGGTACACCCTATTCGGGTTTACCATTGAGATACCCTTATTTTCGTCTAAAATTTCCGTAAGTTCCTGTTCTGTCAGTCTGCTCATCGCAATGCGTCCTCCCTCTTGCGGTCTGTCCTGCCATTCTGGTTTGACCTTTGATTTTCAACCGTATCGTGGATTTGGTTCAAGCAGTCATCAATGTGGGCAGAGCGTTTTTCAATCCCGTCCGCATATTTCAGCCGCTTTCGCAGCTCCGTTATCCGTTCCGTCACCCCGTTTTTTTCTTCTCGGAGCGTTTCTTTCTCGGCGGGTGAAGCACGCCGTATCTTATTCTGCAAATGCCGCCGATAGTTGGTAAGCCTGTCCATTTCCGTCTGGTTCTTCTCCCTGTCGGCGTGCAAATCGGAGAGGGTGGAGATGTTATGCTCCGACATATAGCGTACCTGTGTGGTAATCTCATCCAGTTTCCGAAGCTCCTCTTTCATAAGCGGGCTTGTCGGCTTGTAGTCCGTGCCTTTGGGAAATATCCCCAACTGATAGCACCAATAGTAATACAACGCTAAGATTCCCCTTGTTTTCTGGTGCGGTTTCCAAGCCTTTTTATATTCTTCGGGCATATGGGGAGAGTAGGAAATCTTTGCTTTGTAGTTCCCATATCTTGCCCTTGTGCCTAAATGTGAACGGATAAAATCGGGCGTTAAGCGTTCATCAAGCGTATCTAATCTTGTGAAATGCTTATACTGCGGCAGCTTCATTTTCCAATGCCCGCCCGAAAAATCAACCTCGTAGCCTTTGTCGATTAGATACTTCATCATGTGCGGAATATCCCGACTGCCGCTGATTGCCTCCGCTAAATCTTCCAGATAGACGTTGTAGCGTGTCGGCTTGCCGCTCTTTTCATCCAGATACAGCGGTCTTGACGGTGCTTTCTTCGGGTTCTCAATCACCGATAATCCGTACTCTCTGCACAAGCGGTCTGACGTTTCCCTTAGCCGTTTCTGCTCCGATTTTGAGTAATTATATTTGCTCCCATCCAGATAGGAAACAGAGTTGAAGCAGAAGTGATTGTGGAGATGCCCCCTGTCAAGGTGGGTGACAACGATTATCTGGTACTTGTCGCCCCACATTTCCCTCGCAAGTTTTAAGCCGATTTCGTGGCATTGTTCGGGCGTTACTTCGTCTGGCTTGAAGCTCTGGTAGCCGTGCCAAGCGATATACCCGCCTGTCTTCTGGTACTGCTTTTTCGTTAGAATCATCTGCTGTAACGCTGTTTCTTTTAAACAGTTGATGGCGGAAACAAACTCTCCATTGTCCGTTTTCTGTGGATTCTTCACATAGGAGAACACGTCAAAGAAGTCCTGCATCTCCTTATTCGGCACGGTCTTTTCTGGGTTTTCCACATAAGAAATTAAGTCTTTCAACCGTCCTTCGATGTGCCAGAGGCTCGTTGCCGCCATATCAGACTGCCCCCTGTTCCGTCAATTTTTCCATGTCAAACTGCTGTGGGAGGGTATAATTCCGTTGCAGTTCCAAGATAAAATCCTCAATCTCCCTGCATATTTCATCAGCGGAAGGGGCGTAGGGGATACACTTTTTAAAGGCTACGTGTACTTCGTAAAGCGTGCCTAATAGTTCCCAAAATTCTTTCTCTGGCTGTGGCTGCGGTGCGTTTCCCCTGCATAACTGACGCATAAATTCTGCGGTGGACAGACCGCAGGCGGATGAATACTGCTTTAATTTTTCATGTTCTTCTTCGCTCAATCTAAAAGTAATGCATACTTTTTCTGATTTTTCTCTACTCATTTTTCTTAATCCTCCAGTTTTATTTTTCCTTTTATCGGGGTAGCTAGGGGTTGTCCCCTAAGTTAGTCCACACGCCTTTAGGGTGTGGATTGGATTGTGGCTGACACAATCCGATGCTCGCTATCTCTGTGGACAACTCCGCAGAGCATTTTTCTGTGTAACGGCTTTCTTAATGCCTGCCTTTACCCTCCGAAAAGGAAATCCTATGTCCTTTCCACCTCCGTTCTGGATTTTATTGCCTTTGACTTTTGGATAAATGAAAAAGCCGCCACACTGCATCACGAACGACAAGAGGATTCCCTCCCGCTCTGATTCGCAATGCTATGTAGCGGCTTTGAAATTCAAAACCCATGTCAGCCTTGCCGATTGGCTGACATTTCAATCTTATATCTATGTGCTTATTTAATTTTCAATCTTCCAATTTCCCCATTGGTATTTCAGAATACCATAGCGGCAATATGGCTGTCAAGATTTTGCACAAACTTTTTAGTATTCTCTATGGACAGGGATTTTATTCACTTATTCTAAAATTGGGTGGGAGAATTTTATCCCCCACCCAATAGCCCATAAGAAAGCATGCTGTATTAGATGACTATAAAATCTTCCGCAACTTTTTTCTAAGATGGTCTAACCGTGCATAGATAGCACCCGTCGTTAAATGCACAAGCGGGGCAATCTCTTTTGTGGAATACCCTTTCATTTTCAGCAGAACGATTTGCAGTGTACGCCTGTCCACCGTAAGTAATGCCTGATACAGATTTTCATCTTCGATTTCATCCAGTAAATCTTCAACGGTCTTTACTTCGGCTGACTGTTCCCTGTCTGCCATTCCCTCAAGGTATTCCCCGAAATCGCTTGTCCAATGGTAAAACCACCTGTTGGAATTAAAGTCTGCCCTGTCGTCAATACGGATTTGTTCGATGGTAGCTTCATCAACTCCATGTTCCCGCAACACTTTTTCCTCGGCTTCTTTCCAGATACGCCACTTCCTGTCCTCACGTCCGTTGTTATATGCCATTCTTTTTTCCTCCAATCAATCTGAATCTTTGAAAACATAAAAATCCAGATTGAAAGGCGGCGAACGACACTTAACACCAATAATAGTCCTGCGGCACTTTCCAACCAAAAACGACAAAAGAAAAACCGCAAAGGCTTTGTGACCTTTACGGTTATGGGAAATACTAATTCTGTTGTATGGAGATTGTACTTCTACCTTCATGGTGGGAAGTACCGTTGCACTGGCAGGGATTTTTTTAACTGGCTTCCCGCCATTCCCTGATGTGCTATGTATAAATAAACTTTGCTTTATATAAGCAGATGGGCAACCGCCCGAAAAAAGGAACATAAAAACCCTCCAAATTTAAAAACAAATTCAGAGGGTAATTTAGGGTATAACAAAATAACCCACCCGAATATCGTTTTTTTTATTTGGTGAGTTTGTTCTTTCAAATACGAAACAAAAAGAGCCGATGATTCGTGAATTGTTCCACAATTTCATCGGCTCTGCGTCTTAAGCGTCTGGCTCTTTGATGACAGTTATCTTCAAGTTGTCAACTTTAATCAATCTTTCTTGTCTGCATTTTGGACAATAAAGGGGATAATTCTTCAAAACAGTGTCCTTCCTAATTTTATTACGGGTTTTGCTCCCACAAACAGGACATAATATCCATTCGCATTTCATCATAATTAGCTTCTAATCCTTTCAAATCTCATTTTATACGACTTATGCAAGCTGTTAGGCTAACTTGTGGAACATATGCCGAACCTTATCTATACGGCTATTCGGGCGGCGGGGTTGGCAAATAAGTTTACCAGTAGCTGGCTGGTATCCTTTTAACTCTGTCAAGCAGACTCCCTGCCCATTTGTGAAATAAGTTAAATCGTTCCTGTATTCTTGAATACATCTAGCAGGGATTTCTCCTTTCAGAATGACCTCGTCATTCTTTATCTGAGTACTTACAATATCTGCACAATACCTTGGAGCATCATGATACGCCCGTGAGAGATATTCCTGCGGTGCATAAATTTCAAAGTGGAGATATGGCTCTAATAGTTCTGTCCCTGCTTTTTTTAAAGCCTGCTCCAATACGATAGGGGAAAGCAGCCGAAAGTCTGCGGGGGTACTTACAGGACTATAATACAATCCATATTCAAAACAGATTTTACAGTCTGTCACTTTCCATCCATACAGCCCCTGCTCGCAGCCATAAAGAACCCCCTCCATAACCGCATTTTGGAACGATTGGTTTAAATATCCAAGTGAAACTCTGCTTTCATACTGCACTCCACTTCCAATAGGGAGCGGCTCTATGGACAACCCGACAGAAGCCCAGAAAGGATTTGGCGGGACTTCTATGTGGATGGTATATTCTGCTTTTCTAAGCGGTCTTTCCATATATATAACAGTAGGCTCTTTTATTTCTGCCTCCACATGATATTTTTCCTCAAGGATGGCACAAATGACTTCCATCTGCACTTTCCCCAAAAAAGAAAGTATAATCTCATGCGTTGTAGTATCCACATAATATTTTAAAAGAGGGTCGCCATCTGAAATTTCTGTAAGTGCCCCAAGCAATATTTCCCGCTGTTCAGATTTCTTTGCTGCAATCGTTGTTTGGAGCATAGGGAGAGGATTTTCAATAAATGTTCTCTGCGGCAACAGCATTTCGTTCCCCAAAATACTGTTTAGCTGCAAAACATCATTTGGTAAAATTACAATATCACCAGAGCAGGCTGTATCGGATGAACATAATTCACCGTTTGTCGGAACACACATCTCTGTGATTTTTATTTTCTCTTTTTCAGATATTTTAATAACATCCCTCAAATGCAATGTTCCGCTATATATACGCACATAAACAAAACGCCGCCTTTTCTCTGAATATTCAATCTTAAAAACCTGCCCGCATAGTTCAGATTGACCTTCAGGCGTTGATGAATAAAACTTACTGGCAATCACTTCTATAAGCTGCCGAATCCCCAGATTGTTTTTAGCGCTTCCGTGATAAACGGGAAATAACGTTCCGTTTTGGAATCTCCTGTTTTCTTCCTGTTCCAGTTCTGACATTTTAAACGGTTTCCCTGACATATATTTCTCTAATAGTTCATCGTTTCCCATAATTACCGCATCCCACTGTTCCATATCGTCATTGTCCGTTACATTTATATGAGGATGCTGCCCAACCTTTTGCTTCACTATAATTTCCGAAGAAAGCTTTGCTTTCATTTCTTGATATACCATTGGCAAATCAATCCCCTCTTGGTCAATTTTATTGATGAAAAAAATTGTCGGAATCTTCATTGTCTGTAGTGCATGAAACAGTATACGGGTCTGTGCCTGTATGCCATCCTTTGCAGAAACTAATAATACTGCTCCGTCTAATACGGATAAAGAACGGTATACTTCCGCCAAAAAATCCATATGGCCTGGCGTATCTATAATGTTGACTTTTACATCCTCCCACTGAAAAGATGTCACTGCTGTCTGGATAGTGATTCCCCTTTGACGCTCCAAATTCATTGTATCTGTCCTTGTTGTGCCTTTATCTACGCTCCCTGGTTCTGCAATTGCACCACTGGTATACAATAAACTCTCCGTTAATGTTGTCTTTCCTGCGTCAACGTGAGCCAGAATGCCTAAGTTAATTATTTTCATGTGATTTTCCTCCTATCAACACCCAAAAAAGGGCATAAAAATACCCAGTGATAAATACTCCTATCACTGGGTAAATAACTCCAATAGCCCCAAAACACTTATATGTTTTCGGGCATATAAAATTACATGATAAAAGTATTCTTAAACTGGGTACAAAAAACTAAGCCCCATATTAAAAGTGAAACGGGACTGCTACTTTTTGTTCCCACTATCAAATTGACAGTTTATTTAAGAATACCTTGCCGCATATTTATTAACTCCTTGTATAATACTGAATCTAATTATATTCCTTAACCCTTTATTTGTCAAGCTGACAAACTAAAGCAGAAAAAGCGGCAGGATTTCCCCCTGCCACTAATCATCTGTTTATGCAAAAATAATTTCCTTTTCCACAATCTCCCTCGCACAAGCCCTTATGTTATTCGTTCTTCCAGTCCATTCTAAGGCGTTTTCTTCCTTTAGGCATTCCGTTATGCCCTGTGCTTGCTTCATGCCCTCTATGAGCCGTTCAAAGTGTTCCTGTGCCTGTCTGTCAATGTCGGCAAGGTAAGCATTGAGCCTGCCGCTTGTGAGAAGATTGGTGTATGTAATTTTGCGGTACTCCCGCAGATAGTCCAAGTGCCGCCGTCCGAATAAGTCTATCGACTGTTCCTTTTCGGGTGGTATGGTAAGGCAGGGTAAAATGTATTCGCCTTGCCGTTCGTATCTGCCGCCCATTTCCTCAAAGATTGATTGTACCATTTGTTTTTCCTCCAAATAAGATATTCACTCCATACTCATGTCTGCTATCATTAACACAATTTACGTTTTCTCCTTATCTGGTTTCATACATTATTTAAAATTAAATAAAAAAGTTAATTGGGTAAAATCATGTTTTGCTACATGTGATAAAGATGAATTGTTTTTAGGAAAAAATGTATTAAATGCGAGAATTACACAAGAACAGTTTGTTGAAGAAATGAAAAAAATTAAATAGTATTAAGATAATAAAACGCCCACTTTGTAGGCGTTTTATTTGAAATACAGATTTAATTCAACTATATAATTCTAAGGAACTTAATAAAATGAAGAAAAATAATATAACACTTGTATTTGTTGCTATCGTTTTTTCGATTATTGTTGGAATGATAATTGGAAAAAGCTTATTAAAGTATAAAGAAGGTGAGCCAGATGTAGTTGGCAGTTTTTCTATGAATAGAGATGAAAATTTTACAGTAGTTGCTAACAGAAAAAATATTTCTGATAAAGAAGCATTTGCAAGACTGCTTTTAAAAATGTACAAAGAGAATTCATTTCATTCAATAAAATTTTCTACAGATCATGGATATGCAACCAGCCTTGATATGACCGTATATTCTTGGAAAGAAGATATCGAAAATGGCGAATCCATTATGCAAATAGAATTTAGACCGATTGAATATGGAAAAGATTATGATCTTGTTCATAATCCGGATAAATATGTGCTTCTTATCGATGGAACAGAAATAAAGTGAAATATATAGATATGTAGATAAAGCGCAGAAAAAGAGGATTGCTCAATACAGGTTATTTTCAATTATTACCCCTAAAATGATAAAAGAGAGGCAGCGGATAATCCGTTGCCTCATTACAGTATACGACACTTAATCTAGTTCCGCCCCTAACTCATACCTCCAATACTCCGCCGCCTCATACTCCCTGGGTTCTGAGAGTACCGGTACGGTAAAGAGTTCAACCGGAACACCGAGTGTTGATGCGAAGAGCTTCATAAGATCCTCTTTCGGTGTTCGGACATCACTCTCATACTGAGCAATCCGGACATCAGCACAGCTGTCGGGAAATCCAACAGCCATGCCAAGTTCTTTTTGGGTGAGATGATTTTTTTGTCTTAAGTGTTTTAATTTTCTTCCAAATGTAATCATAGTATTATTCTCCTGTGCTTCCGAATGCCCCAGTTCCTCGTTCTTCACCAAGGTCCAGGACAAAATCTGCGATCACGACCGGTGTAATCACCAGCTGACCGACGCGTGTGTCTTTATGAATGGTCTGAGAAGATGTGCTCACGTTGCTTATAATGGCATGGATTTCACCACGATAACCGGAGTCAATCGGTGGAAGTTCACATACCAGTCCTTTTGCTGCCATGCTGCTTCGTGGAAAGACATATCCGGCAAATCCATCTGGGATGATGAGACCGAATCCAAGCGGAATTCTTGCAACCTCGCCTGGTTTTAATACGCAATCATAAGGCATGAATACATCAGCACCGGCATCATTTTCATGTGGCCGGAATGGATGATGATCTGCTTTCAGACCAAAGTCAATCAGTTTAATCTTTATGGCTGCTCATCTCCTTCCGGATCAGCAATGGATAATCTGTTTTTAAGATATCTGCAGGCATCCAAAGTTTTGAAATGGGATTCTGACAGGACATCTGTTTTTCCATGCAGCTTCCTCTCTGACAGAATGGACCGGTCAGATCTGGTGCAAAAAGAATCGGGCTTAATTTGTACAATCTTTGCCAGATATAGAGCATCACAATCCTGGTTTCATCCGTATTCCTTCTGCAGGTTCTCTGACCAATCATATGCTTCCACTGGTAAGGTGTCGCGCTGATGATCAGTACGTTTCGAAGTCCCTGAGGTGTGGCATATCCGGCTGAATCATGATCAATGCCTAAGGCACAAAGCTCTGCATAATGATCCAGATCTGACTGACAGCTTTTCTTGTAAATATCCTGGATTTCTTTATCTGCTTTCATGATTCCATATGGAATAGCAAATGCAGCATGACCGGAATAATTGCTGTACTGCAGAGATGCACTCATGTACTTTACTTCATTCTGATGTCTTGTGATCTGTGCCAGGAAGCGTCTGCTTGCACCAACAACAGCTACGGTAATGACCATGAATTTCTGCACGGTTGGATGCGGAAGCCCTGCAATGTTTTCTACAGTCTTCTGACTGTAGGATTGACGGTAAAGATCCATCAGATCTGCCATGTTCTGGATCGTATGACCGTGTTGTGTGAGTCTGGCAGCAAAGACCATATTCTGTTCTGCTTCCCGGATTCCATAGCAGTTTAAGATAGCTGTTTCAATGTGATCCATAGGCCTGTTCCTCCTTTACCAGAGCTTTTAAAAGGATCAGATAATTGATGCAGTCTGTGATTTTTTCATCCCACTGTTCCATGTCAAAATGTAACAGAGTGGAATAACACATATCGTAAAGGGATACGACATGTTTCGACATCATACCGGCCAGTGCTGCTTTTGGATCGCAGTTTTGTAAGGCGGCAGCAATCTTGAATGCACTGAGGCGGTCAATATTGTCACCGGTATATTCTTTCTTTTTATGTGCCAGAATATCGGCACACTTTCTCATCTGAAGTTCAAATACAATATTAAATTCTTCTTGTGTCATGTGATAGTTCCTCCTTTGTTTTGTGATAGTTATCGTTCGAGATCTTTGTTTTTTGATCTTACTGGTTCTGGTATCTGCATCTGAAGAATGGCATCAACATTCTGATCGGCAGTATCCAGATCTTTTAATTTTTCTTTCAAGCTGCTTATTGCTTCTTCTTCGGAAGCTATCTGCTGTTGCAGTTTTTCTTTTTGCAAAGTCAAGGTTTTTAGGCTTGTCATATTTCCATCCTGATAAAAGGATTTCAGCCAATTTCTGGCTTCTTCATATTTCTGAATTTCCTTCGCATGTTCTTTTCGGTACTTTCCTTTGTACTTTGCTTTTGAAAACTGGGAATAAACTTCCTTGTTTGCATAGTACTGACCGGTATAACGAATCTGATCGTTGAGGATCCTTAGATCGGAACGATGCTGAGCAAACTGTGTCTGCATTTCTTTCAATTCCTGCTTTGATGCAACCAGTGTATTTTTCAAATCTGACTGCGTATCAAATCCATGTTCCTGCACGTAGATAATGGTATTTGCCATTTGCTGCAGGTTAGAAAGTTTTACCCGATGAGCATAAGCCGGGCTCTGCATTGCTTTCACATTTGTCTGGAGATTTACAACCAGGCGCAGGTGAGATCTGACGTAGAGAATGGCCAATGGATCCTTGCGTAAGAAGGTCTGTTTCAGGTGTTCTTTTCCATATCGTGTTCCCAGTGAACGTTCAGTAATCCGCTTCTGTCGATCAGGATGAAGATAGCTGTATCTGCCACGATGCTCAATTACAGAGATTTGAAATTGTTCCAGAAGTTTGGATTGGAATTCATCAAAACTATTGGATGTGGAAGCACATTCATCAATCGCATTTCGCAAATATTCTTTCTGCGTAAGGAATACAGTGGATGTTGGTTTGAGACCATCTTCGATAATTTTCTGATTGATTTCATCCAGTTTTTGCTGACCATGTTTCTGTGCTATATATTCTTTTTGAGTAGTTTTTCTTTCAGCTGGAACAAGAAGATCTATCTGGTGAAATCCTTCTTGTTGACACCGTTCCATGACTGTTTTCTTGAATGCGTTCATGAATTTATCGGTGGAACGATGCTTGTAACCGGCAGCTTCCTCATGTGGCTTATCCATATACGGCTGCCTTTCCACTGCAGTCTTCCTCACACTGTTTATGACGATGTGGGTATGGATATTTCCGGACTCATTGTGACCGTCAGTATGAGTAACCACCAGTGCCTGATATCCAGGAAACATCTGCTTTGCAAGTTCCAAACTGATTGCTTGTGCTATTGGTCCGGTAAGTCCATTTTCTGTAACATCGGCTGGATCGTAGCTGATAATGTAGTGGTGACTTTTGATATCTGCACGTTTCTTATTTTTGTGAAAATGAGCATTTGTCAGTTCACATTCCTTGTCAAAAGACATCGGATCACAGTTCAGCCCATCCATATAAAACTCTTTTCGCATGATGCTTCGTCCGGATTCGTCTACAATCTTTTTCCCGGTTTTTTCATCATGTTCAAACAGAAGGTAATTGATAGCAGCTGAGTAATTTGCATTTCTGCTTTTAATGTGTTTTACGATTGCCATTCATACCACCTGCCAGTTTCAGTACCTCTTTTCTCAATAGGAATAAGTCCGTGATGCACTGATGGATTTCATTTTCTATAGCACGTGACTGACTGCCACCGCTGTTAAAATGCTTGGCAATCTGATTGAGATTCGATCCAATTTTTCCATATTCACTGACCAGTTTTCTGAGATCATTCATGTCTGCAACCACTTCAATCTGATGATTGATTTGCTTTTCAAGTAGTAGTTTTCTCACATATTCAGAACGAGAAAGTCCTGTAACGTCAGCGGCTTCATTTAATACTGCCAATTCAATATCCGTTAATTTTAATGTGATGATGTTACTCCTCTTGAGATTCTTTTCTTTCTTCTTTGGTGCCATAGTCCTCCTTCTTTTTTGATAAGACATCTTGGATGTGCGATTACACTTTTTAACCGGCTGTCCCTTCCGGTTATATAAAGTGCTGCGACTATCTTTGATAGAGAGCCAACAGATATCTTTGATGTCTGTACGAGGGTATGGGGAATCGGAATCCCCATCAAGAGACTTACCCGGAGGTATGCCGTAGCCATAAAATGGCGATACGGTAATACCTGGGTGGATCTTGCTCTTATTTGTATCCCTCTATATAACGAAACGCTCAGAGGCTGTTTTACAGTGGGGAAAAAGAAAAAATATCAAAAAATTGATGATTAATGGTGAGCTTGTGATAGAATGGAAAAAAGAGAAAAGCATAAAGGATGTAGTTGTGGAGAATATTTGTTATGATTAGAAAGTTGCTGAACGGAGATATCGATAGAATTGCTGACATATGGTTAAAGACAAATCTGAAAGCCCATTATTTTATTTCCAATCAATACTGGAAAAGTAATTATGAATTAGTAAAAGAAATGATGTCACAATACGAAGTTTATGTGTTTGAAGCAGATAAAATGATACAAGGATTTGTAGGACTAAATGATAAATATATAGAAGGTATTTTTGTCTCCGATGAAATGCAGTCATGTGGCATAGGTAAGCTTTTATTAGATTATGTTAAGGATAAAAAAGTTAGCTTACGATTAAATGTATACCAGAAGAATGCCAGAGCAATTTCTTTTTACCAAAGAGAAGGGTTCATTATTCAATATGAAGGCTTGGATGAAGCTACTGGTGAAAAAGAGTACACTATGCTATGGAAACGAAAATAGAAATCGGAATTTATCAGAAAATGAAGAATAGTTGAAATGGAGGCGCTATAATAACATGAAGATTGAAGGGAACCAGAAAGAACTGGATGCAATGGTAGAATTTCATAAGGGAAACCGTGTCGAGGGACTGAGACTGCAAGAAGAATTTGCAGCGGAATTTCGTAAGGAGTATAAAGACAAAGATCACTGTCCTTGCCTGAAAGCCTGTCGTTATCACGGAAACTGTAAGGAATGTGTAGCAATCCACAGAGCGCATCAGGAACATGTTCCTAATTGTATGCGACCATTGATTAATAAAAAATTGAAATTGATGTCAGAATTAACAGAGCATACCTTGGCAAATGAAATAGAAGCTCCACATGAGATTTTAAGAAAATAGGCAAGTCAAATTCAAGTTTACAGAACTGAATCAAAAGAGCTCGAAGGAGCTCTTTTTCCTTTTTTATAATAGTATCATTATGGTATAATAGAGACATTAAAATCGGAATTTGTAGAATAGAGGAATTATGATGTTTGATAAGCACAAAAGGGAATCCTTGCTATTGCGGGACTTATTAAAGAAATTGATAATTATTGTGATAGGTTCCATTGTTGCAGCCTATGGCATTACACTTGCACTGTATGCAGGATTTGGTGGCGCCACGCTCGCAGTGCTATGGCAGGGTATCGCTGAAACGTTTCACTTGAGCATCGGTATGGCATCTTTTGTTGTAGCAGTGGGGATGATTTTGTTTGCATTAATTTACGATAAAAGTCAAATCCATATTGGGACGGTGCTATATCAAATTGTATACAGCACCTGTGTAGATGTATTTGCCACCTGCCATGTCTACAGTACATATCGATGGTTCAACTTCTTTATCATGTTGCTGGGTGTTATTTTGTTTGCTGTCGGGACCGGACTATATGCGTCTGCCTCACTTGGTCGTGGCTCTTATGAAGCAGTTACTTTTGCCTTGGCAGAAAAGAACAACTGGCAAGTTAAAATTGTTCGAATAGCATTAGATATTCTGGTTGTGATAATAGGTGTTTTGCTTGGCGGGAAGTTTGGCATATGCACAATCATTACAGTTATCATTTCAGGCCCGATTATCCAATTTGTTAATGCGAAAGCAAAACGAATTTTAAAGATATAATAGCAAAGAAACCTACAACTTCAAGTTGAACAAAATCGCTGCGCGATGGCCTGCCAAGGCTGTGGCGCAGCTTTCTTT
>NZ_QRXT01000016.1:0-71242 GCF_003460065.1 Ruminococcus sp. AF17-22AC | reverse complement strand
GCACGCCGCCAGCGTTCATCCTGAGCCAGGATCAAACTCTCTGATAAAGTGTTTGATGTACTCAAGACAACCAACTAGCTTAGTTATCTCTCGTCATTACTGTTTTTAAAAGTTCATTCTGTTGAATGATGATTCGTTAAAGAATTTTCGAGAATCGTATGTGTTTCACTGTTTAGTTATCAAGGTTCTCTGTCTTTCGACAGCTCATTTATTTTACCACTGTCATTTTCGTTTGTCAAGAACTTTTTTAAGTTTTTTCAAACTTTTTTTAAATGACTTTTTGTGATTCGTCGTTGCATCAGTAACTCGTTTACTCTATCACATTCATTTCTGAATGTCAAGTACTTTTTTGAAGTTTTTTATTTTTTAAAATTCAAAAACTTCAAACGGAGAAGGAGGGATTTGAACCCTCGCGCCGGTCACCCGACCTATACCCTTAGCAGGGGCACCTCTTCGGCCTCTTGAGTACTTCTCCTGACTCCGAACTCATAATCTCTTATGCAATTTGAAGTGCGTCTTTTCCAAACGCATGGTTAATTATACATAACACATTTTACATTGTCAACACTTTTTTTGCATTTATTTTAATATTTTTTTCACTGTCTTTACCCTCCTGCAGGAAGCAGTATTTTCAGCTCAAACCAGTTATTTTCCTGCGCAGCAACGACTGATCCGTGGTACTTCTCAACCGTACTTTTTATACTCTTCATTCCATATCCATGGAGGCGTCTGTCTTTCTTGGTCGTTACAGGCATTCCGTTTTTGAACCGTATCTTTTCATCGCAGTAGTTTTCCGTACGGATGCGCACAAACTGTTTCTCTTTTGTCACATAAAGCCAGATCAGACGTTTTTGTTTCTCCTGCTGCTTTTCTGCACTTTCAATCGCATTATCCAGCATATTTCCAAACAATGCACTCACATCCATATCTTCCATAAAAGACAGAGCTCCTCCGTCTACAATAAACTTCAGTTCTATTTCTTTGTTCTGACATATCATTGCCTTATTTGTCAGCACTGCATCCAGTATCTGATTTCCGGTCTTGTTCTGAGTCTCGTATACCCTTATCTCGCGTTCCATTTTTTCCAGATAACTTGTAGACTTTCCGACATAAGCCTGAGTCTTGAGAAGATTGATCTGATGCTTCAGGTCATGATATTTCTGGTTTACCATATCAATATTTTCTTTTGACAGCTGGTAGTTCTTGTACTGCATCTCCATAATATTATGAAGTGTGTCTTTCTCAAAGCGGATCTGAATTTCTTTGACCTGAACATGATATGCATACAGTACGGCAATCCCGCTTAAATCCACGAGTGTACGGATAATAAAAATATCCATAACAAAGGTTCCGCTGAACAGTCCATTCTGATCCAGATAACTCAGATTACTCATAGCAAATACCGAGGCAGCAATGATAATGACCACCAGTAATTCTCTTCTTGTAATATGAAGCTCTTCAAGATCTTTTTTGAGATTCAACTCCATCAATGCCAGTATGGTAAAGATCACGGCATAAACCAGAATCAGTTCCACCCATTTTAAAAGCTCTCCCTGTATTCCTCTTACATATCTCAGATAATAATATATCTGCCAGCACAGAGAAGCCGCAAACTCTCCGTTGATAAACGCCTTTACGAGGTAAAATCCCGCCTCTCTGAGCGAAAAATCATTACAGATATAAATATATCCCAGAAGAAGCAACACTATCAGCGACATCGACGGAACAAACAATTCCTGTCTTACTCCATCTGTCACAGTCATAAAAAATAAAAGGAGGGCAAACTGAGCACAGCTTACTGCTGCCAGCTTCCATCTCCCGATTTTTCTTTCATTCGTACATGTGATCACAAATACGGATAAAGCATAAGCTATGGCATAGTAATACCCTGGTGTATTTAGCACCTCTGCTGTGTTCATTTGCCCACCTCATTCAAATATTCATTTAATGCGTCCAGGAATGGTTTGCGTCTGCTCCTGCTTACCTGAATTGTATCTCCGTTCACGCTGACATCACTTCCCATGTAATTATCTACATATTCCAGATTTACCAGATAACATCTGTTACACCGGAAGAAACGCTTTACATCCAGCTGGCTCTCCGCATCCCTGATTGTCCCCTTGGTAACAAAGTTTCCCTCTGTTGTATGATAGATCAGAAGGTGATCCTGCACCTCCACATAACAGATCTGTCCAATATCCAGTTTCTTTTTGCCGCCTTTCAGCGCTATAGTAATAAATTCTTTTTCCTGTACTTTTACTCTGTGAAGCGCTCTTCCCATACTCTCCGAAAAAGAGAAATACGAAATAGGCTTCAGCATGTAATCCAGAGCATTTACCTTATATCCCTGAATCGCATACTGAGGCATATTGGTTATAAATATAATAACAACGTCCTTGTCCAGTTCGCGGATTTTTTCGGCGGCTTTCATTCCGTTCAGAAAAGCCATCTCAATGTCCATGAGAATAAGATCATAATCCGCGGAATAATCCGTCACGATGTCTTCTCCATCCCGAAATTCCGTAATCAGAAATTTCAGTCCGTTTTCTTTTTCGTATCGATTCAGGTGAGTTCGCAACGCTTCCAGATCATGCGCATCATCTTCCACTGTTGCAATACGAAGCATGTTCATCCCCCGTGCCTTCTCATATAATAATACTTGTAGTATAACAAGAAAAAGCACAGGAAACAATCCATTTTTTATCTCGGCTTTTTATTTCAAAGTAAACGAAATAAAGTCAAAACTTCCTTTTCCTTCAAAAGTAAAGAACAAAGCCTCTCTGTTTCCGGAAGTCTGGACAGCAGATGAGAACTCTTTCAGTTCCTTACATGGACTGACAGCAATCGTTGCAACGGCTTCGCCGTTTTCACTGGTACGGACATACAGTGTACCTTCCGCGCGCCCCTTTATTGCCACACTGATCTCTTTTGTTTCACTGAGATCAAAGTATTTGAATCCTGCCAGTGCACTATCACACATATTTGCAATATACTGATCCGGTCCGGATTCTCTGTCTTTTCCATCCTGTGTCAGATACGGAGTTCCGTTCTTCGGGTGTTTGATCATACTTAAAAAACGGGTTCCTTTTTTTCCATACAGATTACATGCAATATATGACGGATAAGTCCCCTTTCCTTCCAGCGGGCCTCCGTTTAATCCACAGGAAGTCATCTCTGCCTGATAAAATTTCCCGTCTTCAAAACGGATTTCTTCTGCCATAGCCTGACGCGAAGACTGCTTACGGTTACTGTGTCTGTGATAGAAAACAAAATATTTTCCATTCAGCTCAATAATACTTCCGTGTGTATTTCCGGTGTTATTTCTCGCATGTTTTACATCCGGGACACCTTCCATTCCTATGTCGCCATTACTTACCAGGATTCCGCCATACTGGAATTTCTTTACCGGACTGTCACTTGTCGCATAGCAGAGTTCATGGCTGTTCATTGTGCTGTAAATGAAATAGTATGTACCATTAAATTTACGCATGGAGCTTGCTTCAAGGAAAGAATGTCCCTCATAAGGAGTACCGATGGATTCCTTTTCGCCAGCAACTCCAATATAGGACGGTCCATTCAGTACCGTCAGCATATCAGAAGGATCAAGTTCAAAACACATCGGGCCATGTTCTGTCGGTTTCGATCCATCCAGAAGGATCGGGTTTCCTGCCAGTGCAAAACCTGTATACAGATACAGTTTTCCATCATCATCCATAAAGATACCCGGATCAAACTGGAACGGCTCATTTTTTTTGCCAATTGCAATACCGTCACTGTATTTTACATACCCGTAAAATTCATATTTTCCTGCCGGTTCATCACATACAGCTACGGAGATCATCTTTGTACCACCCATGAAATAGTACAAATAAAATCTTCCATCCGGTCCCTGCACCATATCCGGCGCTGCAAGGCCATTTGTCAGACGGATTCTCGGTGCTGCCGGATCCTGTTCTCTCTTATAAATGCAGCCCTCATAACGCCAATTACCAAGATCATCCACCGGTGCCGACCAGCAGACATAATCGCCCAGGCAGAAATTCAGTCCGTTGAATATATCATGAGAACCGTAAACATACACACGGTCTCCTACAACATGTGGTTCTGCATCCGGAACATATTCCCAGCTTGGCATGTATGGATTCACAGCCTGTTTTGTTTTCATGTTTTCCCTCCAGATTTCATATTATCAATTTCACAATCCTGATTTTACAGTTCAAAATTTATAGTCTCACTTTTATCGTATCTTCATTGTATCATGATTTTCCGTATCAGATTTCTTTTGAACGTGGTTGGTTTATTTTTCTGCGTGAGCAGTAACTTTCCCGATCCTGCCGGCATACACTGACCAGAAATAATTTCGCTTATAACTGTCTACAGACATCTGCGGAACAAGGATTTCTGCACCTGTACCATCCAGAAGATGCTGACCCACAATACATTTCGAAGGATCTTTCTGTTCAAGCACAATTTGCTTAAGACCTGCACAATTCGAAAAAGCATAGTCTTCAATCTGTGTCACATTCTCCGGGATCACGATCGTTTCTTCACCCTGATATGTCTCACTGTCCTTTGCAGTCCATATTCTGGTTTCTGCAGATACATCTCCCCACGTTCTGTGAGGTTTCTCCGGGAGTTCCACAGTTACAGCTCTGTCATCCCCCAGCATCGCTTTCATATCGCGGATCAGCTGCACGGTATTTACCTCTTTTCCTGACTGATTCAGATGAAAATTGGTGTCAAAAAACCACTCCGCTTCCATCAGACTGTTTTCCGGATTTCCTATAACAGGAAAATCCAGTTTCTGACGCAAAAATACATCATATGCTGCCAGGTCATCCATATCTTCCACAGACAGTTTATTTACCGGACAGTACCGATACCAGACCACAGCCCCTTTTTTTTCAAGTCTTTTGGCCCAGTCATTCATATAGTCCATAAATTCCGGCTGAACTACATCTTCTGTAAATCTTACTTTCTGGTTCACATCATAACCATTCGGAAGGATGTTTTCCCGACATGTATCCAGTTCGATATCTCCGTATGTATTAAAGGATTTCTTCTGATAAATGCTGTCCGTCTGAGGCTTCTGCCCTTTCATTACATAATTCAGCTTTTCCAGTGCAAACCGTGGAAAATTTCCCAGCATCGCCTCAAAGTTTTCACTTTTCAGATCACGAAGCATTCCAAAGGCTCCATCAGCAGCCTGCCACATGTATTCTCCGTTAAAATAATCGGAAAATGTCTGCTCACTCTGCTCCGGGGAAAGGATTACGATATCTCCTTCATGAATATAATTTTCGGAAAGATCCATAACTGCCTTGGTTCCAAGACCTGCATACATACCGAAATTAACTATTTCATATGAAGGAAAAAAATCATCCATCAGGGCACTGTCACAGTCAAAAGCCACTCCGCTTCCTCCGACAAGCACAATTCGCTTTCCCGAAGTTTCCTTCAGCCTCTCATATTTACTTTTCAGTTCTCCCATAAATGTATCCCCGAACTGTACAGGCAGTCCAAAACCGCAGATCAGAAAAAATACCTGTTCAGCCAGAATCACTGCCAGTGCAGTTGCAACAATACGTCTTACTGTTCTTTTATCCATATTTAAAACCTGAAATAAATAAATGCATTTTCACCGCCTGATGCCATCCTGCCAAGCCATGAAAATTCAATCACAGTCACCATAACAACAAAAATCACTGCTGCCATACAAAAGCCTTTCTGAGTCTGGCAGTTCTTATCGATCTCCTCAGGAAGTCGTTCCAGAATCAGCCAGCTAATTCCTGTCGTAAGAAGTCGCAGAATCGCAAATCCCCGAATTCCCAGGAAACTCATAGTCTCAGCTATTCCACTGCCCAGAGGATTCACAAACGGCTGTTGCAGAATCCGCCATGCTCCGATAAGTGAAGGAGCACGAAAGAACACCCACGCAATATTCACAAGAAGCAGCGTAAGGATCCAGCCAGCCACCGGATGAAGGATTCTCTTTTTATCTTTCCTAATCTGTGAAAGGCATATAGCACCAACCATATAGATTCCATGGATCAGTCCCCATACAACAAAATTCCATGACGCTCCATGCCAGAATCCACTCAGCAGAAAAACGATCAGTACATTCCTGCATCGCTTTGCAAACCCTCTGCGGTTTCCTCCAAGTGGAATATATACATAATCTGTAAACCAGCATGTCAGGCTGATATGCCATCTTTTCCAGAAATCCTGTATGCTTACCGCGCGATAAGGATGCCTGAAATTTTCCATAAGCCGTATTCCCATCATACGTGCCGCACCTCTTGCAATATCTGTATATCCCGAAAAATCACAATAAATCTGAACCGCAAAAAACGCCGTTCCCAGAACCGCTCCAATTCCTCCGGCATCCTGCGGCGCAGCATATACTTTATCAACATATACCGCCAGATAATCTGCCACGACAACTTTTTTGTAAAATCCCCGGAGCATCAGCCAGAAACCATTCAGCAGATTTTCCCCTCTCATTGTATGCTTTTCCTTCAGCTGTCCAAGAAGATTACCTGCTCTCTCGATCGGACCTGCAACCAGCTGTGGAAAGAACGATACAAACAGAGCATAGCTTAAAGGACTTTTTTCCGCTGAAATTTCGCCACGATACACATCGATCACATATGCCATTGTCTGGAAGGTATAAAATGAGATTCCCACTGGCGGGACTGAATATTTCAGACCGATCAGAAATCCCAGACATACAGTCACTGCCAAAATCAGCCAGGCTCTTCTGTGTCTGCCCTTCTCAACAGCAATTCCCGCCAGATACGTGATTGCCGTTGTAAGCAGAAGCAGTCCTCCTGCCCAGGAACTTTCTTTTATGTAAAAGAAATAGCTCACAGCCAGTAGAAAGAGTTCTCTGTATTTCCATGGAATCTTCCAGTACAAAAGCACTACCACCGGAAAGGAGAAAACAAATGTCAGTGATATAAAATTCATTTCTTTTCCTCCTTCACAAACTGTTCTTTTAGATTCCTTATCACTTTTTCAGTCCGGATCTGTGCCCCTTCCGTAGACAAATGATTATCCGTTCCATACAGATAAATTCCTGTATACAAAGAATCCTCAAGTTCCGAAATGACAGGAACATTCAGCTGACTCTTAAAATATTCATGCAGCCGGATTCTTTCCTCCTGTGTGCTGTCTTCAGAAAGCGCATATTTATTTCTGGGTGAGTAAGTAAAATAAACTTTTATTCCCTGATCCAGAAATCTTTGAAATTCTGTATTTATGGAATCGATATAAGTATCCTTCGGATATGCATTTACTGTATAATTTACCGGAAGTCCGTAAATCGGTTTTTCACTTGTGGAATTCGGACGGTACACTACATAATCCCCGTATTCATTGTAGCTTGGCTCCTCCACTTCATTTCCATCCTCGTCATACTCTGATGCGCAGACATCATAATTTTTTCTTTCCATATCTGCTCTTGCATCCTGATATGCAGTAAAAGCAGTGAAAATCTGTTTATACTCTCTGAGATCCAGCTGCACAAACACATCATAATCTGACTCCATCATGGCAAAAGTTGCATAATCCAGTTCCTTCTGATAACAGAACTGCCGGTTTGCCGCATCAAATTCCGGAGAATCCAGAAGAACATCTCCTTCCTTCATACAGGAACGAATCAGTTCAAGCTGCGGAAGTGCCGGTGAATAGGCAAAAACTCCCATATTGACTACTTCATAATCAGGAAAAGCCTGGTCTATCATCTCACTGTCGTAACCAAATCTTGTCGAAGAGCCGGAAAACAGGACAATCTTCTTTTTATCCTTCATGCTCAACAGACGATCATATTTATCCTGGAATGTATCGAAATAATTTCCACTGTAGGCCGGAGCCTCGATTGCGTTGATATGCAGAGTATGCAGCATATCACAGTCCTGAAATGCATAGTCACTGATTTTTTCCAGATCATCATAAAGATACAACTGTTCCAAATGACTGTTTCTGAATGCCCACTTTTCAATTTCATAGATTCCCGGCGAAAGAATCACGGTTTTACAGTCTGTATCTGCAAAAGCATTCTCCCGGATTGTACGTACCGGTAATCCCCCAAGACTGGGTGGAATACAGATCTGCTGTGCCTTGCCGCTATATCCGGTTATGACTGCAAAGCCTGATACTTTTTTGTATATAAAATCTGCCTCGTCTGTCCACGGCGTCCACTGTGCATACAGCACAAGCCCTGCTTTCCACGCGATCCGGCTTCCAAGTCCCACAGCCTGGCCGCTTCCATCAGCCCTGGTATTCCATCCAAGCAGTGTGTAACCCTTTCTGAAAAAGAGATCCGTTCCTATTGAAGTATTGATTCTCTGGTGAGTACCTCGATAACAGATGCTCGCTCTGTCTGAATCCCCTGAAGTGTTTTGTCCGCCATTGGCATCATACAAAATCTCATATTTTCCTTTTTCAGCCTGAATGCAGATACTCTCCGAATATTTTACTTCATGCAGAACAATCTCCACGGTTTTTCCATCATCATCTTTTATTATTTCTGTCTCGCCATGATAATCTGTGCCCAGAAGCTGCCAGTTATTATCCAGCGTGACTGTAAAGCTCACATTGCTTCCGGATTTTATTGTTCTGACAGGATCCGTCACCTGATACCCATCCCCCTTTTCCATAACAATATGACAAAGCTGTTCTTTTTCGGGCTCTTTCTGCTTACATCCTATCAGACCTGTCACTATCAGAAGAAGGAATACCCAGAATACAGTTTTTAATTTTCTTTTACCCATAGTTCAGTCTCCTCCTTCCGTTTTATCTTATAAATACACAGCGGTCTTCCGGTATACTTAAGGCACAGTTTTGTACTTACTAACCTTATATATATCAGAAGACCGCCTCTTTACACCAGTCTTTTACGACTCTTTATTTATTTTTTCTTGCTGCGATTGCTTTCTGTTCTTCCGGCAGATTCTTCTCTATCGTGAAGAAGAAAATCAGTACTGCACAGATTACATAAGCGATCGTCTCTACCCAGATATATCCGACAGAGATTGCTGTCTGTGCTGCAGCTGTCTGTGCTGCAGTACCAAGAGCAATATCTGCTGCCTGATCGTATCCACTGGCATTTAAGATTGCACTGAAAATAGAGTTACATACCGGAGTCGCAGCTACCATGATGGAACTGTAAATAGACATTGTAAGTCCATCTGTACGGATTCCGGCTTTGTATTCGATATGATCGATTACGTCTGCAAGCATGGCAAGAATCATGTAACATGCCGGAGCAGATCCAAGGCATTTAAGAGCTACACCGATTGCTACAGGAACAATCTGCCCGTTACCCATGATTGCGATCACGCCACCGACAGCACCAAGAAGCATGCCGGCCATACATACGATACGTTTTCCGAATTTGTTACAGAGCGGTACGATTGCCACTGCTGCCACAGCCATCGGAACTGCACCCATGATACTTAAAAGGGACTGTGAAGCGCCCCAGGCATCTGCTGTACCGAAGAAAGTATTATCCATTACCCACTTACAGAAATAAGTCATGGAACCATTCTTCATGGCACCGCTCCACTGGAAGCCCATGTAGAACAGCATCACAATCCACCACATTTTTTCACTGGTAACTGCAGAAAGCTGTTCTTTCAGAGAAGCTATCTTAACTGTTTTCTCCTCTGTATCGCCCTCAGACATCTGTTCTTCTGTTACACGCTCACGTGTGAACTTGAACTGTAAGAAGATGGTCAGCGCGGAGAAAATAGCGATTGCAGTCATCGCTACCAGCCACAGATGCTGATTTTCTTTCAGTGCGAAAGAAACCAGGATCGGGAATACCATGGAACCGGCACCCATAACAGCAAGTCCTGCCACATTTGTGAAGGAAGCCAGTGCACCTCTCTGTTTACTGTTTCTTGTAGATACAGGAATCAGTGTGGAGTTAGCTGTATTGTAGATCGGATAAGCCACAGCATAAAACAGGTTGTAGGCAATCGCGATCCACACCATTTTGGCAGTTCCCTCAAAAGGAACTACAAACATCAGTACAGAGGCAATGGACAGAGTCAGAGCAGACAGCAGGATCCACGGTCTTGCCTTTCCAGCCATTGTTCTCGTACGCTCAATAAGCTGACCTACGATCAGGTTTGCTGCTACGATCAGAATGGTCGAGAACAGCTGTAAAGTTGTCAGAAATGTCAGGTTCAGTTTCAGGACATCTGTAAAATAATTCTGAAGGATACTGGTAAAAATACCGGAAGCCAGAAGTGCTCCGAACGGTCCGATAAAATATCCTATCAACATCTCCGGAAGTTTTACATCCTCTGATTTGATTCTGGAACCGGTCAGTGGACCGTTCCAGAAATCTTTATTTGTCTTGCTCATAAAATCAATCCTTTACTACTTTGAAGAAGGAGGAAATAATCGTGAAGATCAGAGCGACCGCACATACGATCATTCCAATGATCGCACCTTTTAAATCCGCCATATTCTGAGCGTTGTTCTCAAAAGTCATGATGGATCCGATTGCAGCGATTCTGCTTCCCACAAAAGCGATCAGCGCATATGCTGTCAGCACACCGCATGCTACCGGAATAATATCCAGAACCGGCTTTGCTCCCATTTTCACAGAAACTATGATCATAACGATTTCAAGAATCGCAGCAACAGCCAGGCAGGCAACGATTGTATTATCAGTACCAGTAGTTTTTACAAAATAGTTTGTTTTGCAGTTCATCATGTACAGAACCAGTCCTGCAACAGTTACTAGAACTGTGATTACACTTAAGACCAGTCCTGCGCCCATTTTTTTCTTTTCAGTCATAGTTATTCCTCCTTACTGCTCTTTCTTTTTCAGTCCAAGCAGGTACATTGCTGCACAGAGTACAGTCAGTACACCAAATCCAATACGAAGACCTGTGATCAGGTTATCATACCATGTATTCAGTTTCTCGATATGTGTAGAGGTTGACATACCATCCATTGCATTTGAGTTTGCAAGTGCATAATTCTGATAGAGCATTGCCTGTTTCAGATCTGTCAGAAGTTCTTCACTCTGGCTTGCATTTTCTACACTCCAGTATGGCCATACTGCTTCTACTGCTGCCATGGTGTTGTCACCGGTGTTACATGTCATGGTTACACCATTATGTACTGCCATGTGGATCTTCGTATAAGCCGGATCCTGAATGAAGTCCTCAGACATCAGGCCCTTGAAGCCCCATTCTTTGTGAAGGATATTCAGAAGCAGTCCGGTATGTGCATTACTTGTCACACAGCCGACACGGTTGTATGTAGTCATTACAGCAAGCGCATTTGCATCTTCGATACAGGACTGTGTACCACGAAGCTCATTTTCACGTGCAGCCTGTTCTGTCATAAACTCGGCAATACCTGTACGGTTGATCTCTGTGTCATTAAATGCCAGATGTTTCGGTGCGATCAGTACACCATACTCATGTCCGGCTTTGATGATTGCTGCACCCTGACCTGCTGTCAGAACTGCATCTTCTGAGAAGTATTCATGGTTACGTGCATTGTATGGTGTACGATGAAGGTTTGTTCCAACGCCCCACCAGATTGCTGTATTTGCCCACAGAGAATAGTTACCTACTGCTTTACCCCATTCTTCTGCCAGCTGTTTGCTGAATGTCTGACCGATTACAGTTTCAACTGCCATAACACCCATCTTGTAGTCACGGTTCGGATCATCTTCTGCGATCACGCAAGGATCTCCTGTAGAAGCATTGGAGTTTGCATACTGGCCCAGCGGATAAGAGTTGAATCCGTTCGGTCCATCGTTCTGGATTGCTTCCGGAGAAGTGATAGATTCGATAACCTTTGTGCTGGTTCCACCAAGTCCAGTACGGATCAGGCATTCTTCCAGAGTAAGCTGATCCATCAGTGTACTCCATCTTTCATCTGTGATATCTTCTACACCCTTCATATTTGCCAAGGTCATTCCATTATCTGCCCCGAAGGTTACAGAAGACGGATCTCCGTTTGCTTCGATATCACTGTAGTCATCAGCCATAGTGCTGATCATCTCATCTGTAGCTGTCAGGTCTTTGTATGTTTCCGGCCAAGTTCCTTCCCAGTCATTTCTGCTTAAGTAAGTAACGGTGTCTTCCATCCAGTTATTCAGATCTGCATCCTGGAGCTGATTTTCTACCGGTGTACCATTTAAAGTTACTGCAAAGGAAGAGGAATCGAAATCACCAAGTTCCCATGTCTGTACATTATCTTTATTTCCTTCAACATCCTGATCCTGTGCAGCAAGCACGTTATTTACTGCCTCATGTGCACCATTTCCAACAGTGAAATAATAAGTTCCATTATCCAGGATCCAGTTACCTGTTGTTCCTGCTTCGTTGCTGCATGTGCTGTCCCAGCTTGCCATATCCTGTGCATCAGCAGTAATTGTAACAGTCTGGCTTTCGCCCGGCTCGATCATATCTGTTTTTTCATAGTCCAGAAGCTGAACTGCAGATTTCTCTACTTTGTTTTCTACATCATAATCTGTGTAAGGAACAGAAGTATAAAGCTGTACAACATCTTTACCTGCAACATCTCCTGTATTCTTAACTTCTACTTCAGCAGTTACAGTTCTGTCAGAAAGATCTACATCTACACTCTTAAGAGTCTGCTCAAAGGTTGTGTAAGAAAGACCATATCCAAACGGATAAGATACTTCATCATCATAATCCCATGCTTTTCCTGTAGAGCTTCCTACAGTTGCATCTGCATTACCCTGTCCAAGTACCGTATCTGCATATCTTGTTTCATAATATTTATATCCTGTGTAAATACCTTCTGCTTCTACTTCCTCTGCATTGATATTCACAGCCGGATCAGCATTTGTCCACTCATAGTTACCAAAGTTCTGTGCTGCCGGTGAGTTGGCATTTGTCACAGCATAAGTATCTGTCAGATGACCGGACGGATTTGCTTCTCCGGAAAGGATATCTGCAACACCATAGAATCCGTATCCGCCCGGAAGGCCAACTTCCATAATTGCGTCTACACCATCATTGTTTTTGATTTCATCAATCTCCATTGCATTTGCATTGTTCAGCATAACAATGACTTTACCGCCATTGTTTTCTTTTGCTTCGACTGCAGCATTGATCAGGTCACGTTCGTCATCACTTAATCCAAGCGGATCCGTCTGATTCAGATTCTGGGATGCATCTACGCCATCCACACCCGGAAGATAAGTTCCGTTCTCTGTAGAAGAACGTCCGATCGTTACCAGCATGACATTGTAATCATCCATAGATTCTTTCCACTGGCTGTCTACGCTGTCCATTTTTTCCTGTGAAGGTTCTTTGCTTGCAAAAACGCCATCTGTTGCAGGAGCTGTAATGTGGTAATATTCCATGATATTTCCCCACATATTAACTTCTGTTTTGAATTCTGATTCCAGGCTCTTGTACAGTTTCTGAAGATCTTCATTAATCTTGAATCCTTTTGCATCTAATGCTTCAACAAAATCTACCGTATCTGCATCTGTTCCCTCATTTTCGTTCAGGGAACTTCCCATGTCACCACCCTGAACCGGATAATAACTGGAGAATCCGAGAAGAGACAGTTTTTGTGTCTCATCCTTTGTCAGCGGAAGTGCATTGTTCTCGTTTTTTAACAGAACAGTTCCTTCCTCACTCATACGTTCTCCGAGATCCTCGATGGAATCAAGAAGTTCGGTAGTGCTGGAATAATCAGACTTATATGTATACAGATCCTCATCTGTACTGTCTGTTACCATCGCACTGCTCTTTGTACCAAGAAATTTGTCGATGTCTGTACGATAACTGTCTACTACAGGTCCTGCCGCAACAGAAACGGTCAGAAGAGACGCTGTAAGAGTAGTCAGACCACGCCAGATATTTCTTTTTCTGCTCATGTTTGTAGCTCCTTTCTTTCCCTGAAATATGGGTAAGCCTCATCGCTCAAGTGCTTCCTCAATTTCTATGTTCTAAATTTAACATAAATTAAAAAAACGCTCCCATTTTTTTCGCAGACTGCACTTTTTCAGCCGTAAATGGGAGCATTTTTTTATTGAATTTTCACAAGCAAAATTTTTCAGGAAATCTTGCACAAATTGTGATATTTGTTTTTGTTTATATTGCCTATAGTTTTCTATTTTAATGCTACAATCGGAATCTCACGGGTATATGTCTTTTCTTCATCACAGACAGTGATTTTTACCAAATCAGTTTCTCCGGCGCGTACCACGGCCATCGCTTCACCATAATAAGTATCAACGGTATCCTGTGCATAGTTTCCTTCCACATAGGAGCAGGCACTTCCCAGACCTTCAAGTGTTCCATTCTCAACAGAAACCTTGAGATGATGTTTTTCCATCGGTTTCCAGTTCCCTATAAAGTCTCCGTACTGCATTGGAACAAACAGCAATTTACCCGGTTGCACTGTTTCCTGCTCCGGTTTGATATGAAGAATTGTCTGTTCATTCGCTGTTACAAGAGTCTGACGGTTGATCTCGTGGCCGTTTTTATCATAGGAAATTGCAATAATCTCACCATCTTCATATGGAATGTGGAATTTTGACCTGCATTTCTTTACTTTTCCACGGGCTGCTTTCTTTCCATTGACCAGAAGTTCCACTTCTGCTGCCCTTGCAAAAACTTCAACCTCCGCTTTTTCTCCGGCACACCCTCTCCATGACCAGCTCTCCAGAGCCTTTGTAAGTGCCCATCCTGTCAGATTCAGCTTTTCTTTCTGATAAACAGGTTTTACAGCAATAAACGGACCTGTTTCGCGTTCAAAAGCAACTCTTGTATAGGCTGCTTCCGCACGAGGTTTTCCGAGAAGATCGATTCGTCCGTTATTTCCGGTCATTCTGGTGTGTGGCATTTTGCCTTTGTAATCCTCATATTCTGCGGCACCGTCTCCGGTCTCTCCGATATATTCCCATCCTGACCAGACAAAATCCCCAAGGATTCGTTTATTCTTTTTTGCAATCTCCCAGAAGCTGTATGCGTCTTTGCAGAAAGTCTCTGTACCTAAGATCAGACGCTGTGGATATTTCTTCAGGTCGTGCCTGTAGCGGAAAAGTCCGTAGTTATATCCTGCAATGTCCATGTTTACAAAAGCATCTTTTGTTTTCCAGTCACATGGCGGAAGTGTTGCTCCAATCTTCATGAAATAATCTCCAACCAGACATGCAAGAGTATTATAAAATTCACTTCCTACCGGTTTCTTCTTTTCTTTTTTCTCAACTTCCTGTTTTGCCGACTGTGCACTTTTTTCTGCTTTATCGTCGCTGTAAACGCCCATTCCCATGGAACTTAAGAAGTTAAAGAAAATATTGATTCCGCAGGTTACCGGTCTGTATGGATCAAGTTTGTGAAGATAATCTGTCATTTTTCCGGTAAGCTCGATTCCTTTTTTCTGTGCGGTCTCTGCTACTTCATTTCCAGTAGAGTACATGATCACAGACGGGTGGTTATAGTCTTTTTCTACCATATCTTTAAGATCCTGCTGCCACCATTCCTGAAGATAATCCACATAATCATATTTTGTCTTGTGGATGTACCAGACATCGACATACTCATCCATTACCAGCATTCCCTGGTGGTCGCAGGCATCCAACAAGTCCTTAGAACATGGATAATGTGAAGAACGGATTGCATTATAACCGTTTTCTTTGAGGATGCGAACTCTTCTCTCCTCAGCCTCCGGATAGGTACATGCCCCAAGTACACCGTTATCATGATGCACGCAGGCTCCACGGAGAATTTCTCTTTTGCCGTTGATCGTAAGACCATTTTCCGGGCTCCATTCAAGAAGTCGGATTCCAAATGTTTCCTCGACAACATCTTCTCCAAATGTCGCACGCAGGGTGTAAAGATTCGGATGATCACAGTCCCAGAGCTTTGCATCCGGAATTTCCATACGAAATACGGACGGTTTTCCTGTATTTTCGATTTTTTCTGTAAGCACAGTATGTTCTTTATCTAAAATTCCAACATTTAACATACCCGGACAGGAAGTTTTAATCTCCACCTCGATCACAGCCGGCATATAACTGACTGTGTGAATTTTAATTCCGTTTACCGGGATATATTTTTTATCTCCTGTCCAGAGGTATACCGGACGGTAGATTCCTGTTCCTGAATACCAGCGGCTGTTTGGCTGATCGGAATTTCGTGCGATCACACGGATTTCATTCTGTGCTTCATATTTCAAAAGCCCTTCAGTATCTACATAAAAATTCGTGTATCCGTACGGTCTGTATGCAGCTTTCTTTCCATTAATATAAACTTCTGCATTATGATAAACACTTTCAAACTCGATGAGAACCTTTTTGCCACTGTACTCTGACGGTACAAAAACATGTTTTGTATATTCATAGTCGCCGCACAGATACCAGCCGGAATTTCCTTCGCTCAAACTTTCTTCTGTTCGCGGCTCACTCCGCATGGCGTCATGCGGAAGAGTCACAGAGTATGGTTCTTCATCTCTGGTAAGACATTTACATGTCCAGTTTTTATTAAAATCTATTTTTTTCATTTCAAATCTTCACCCTTCTTGTCTCTCCTCTTACCAGAGAAAGTTTCTGTTCACCTAGTTCCAGAATTCCGCCATCTGCATTCGGTGTGATTTCCAAAATTTCTCCATCCCAGACCAGACGCACAACTCCATTGCTTCCCACCGGAAGTGTGCAGTCAAGCTCTGTAAAATACTGCATCTGCGGTTTTAATATATAAGTAACACCATCTTTGTTTACAAGATCCAGCCCGGCAAAATATTTTGCCAGGAAATAGATCGGGCTTGCCGCCCATGCATGGCAGAGGCTCTTTCCGAAGTGATCACCATACATATCATACTGTTCTTCCTTCGGTACAGACGGATCATATTCTTCCCAGAATGTAACTGCGCCAAGGTCCAGCATACCTCCCCAGTAGGAGCGGATTTTGTCCAGAACTTCCGTAAGTTTTCCCATCCGGCAAAGTACATCCAGTTCAAAGAAATTGAAATATGGTGTTGTGATCGCCGGAATTTCATCATTTTCTAATACATTTTTAAGGATTTTTTCCTGCTTCTTTTCGTCAGCAACTGAGAATAAAATTGCAAAAATGTTTGCATGTCTTGTCACATTTCGTCTGCCGGACGTGAAGGAATCGATATAAGCACCTTTTTCCTCATCCCAGAAGAATTTTTCGATGACAGCAGTCAGTTTTTCATATTCTGCTCTGTAAACGCTTCCATCTTTACCAATCTGTTCGCTGATTTCCTCCATTGCGCGAAAACAGGCAGCGTAAAGCATCTGCTCTGCACAGAGCGGGCCGTCTTTATCCATATCCGCCCAGTCAATATATACCCAGTCTTTTTCTTTCCCGATCAGGAAACCATGCTCATCGCGTCTGCCATTGCAGAATCCCATAAGAGAAACCATCTTCGGATAAACAAGTTCCAGAAAGTCCCTGTCACCATATCCTTCATTATGATAATCTACACCGAGTAACCACAGCAGTGAATAATCTACAATTGTATTGATATGTTTTGTCATCGGGTCGTTACCGCGGAGTGCCAGAATTGTTCTCTGGTCAATATCCGCATCCGCCATCAGGTAACGGTTTACAAAAAAGCTCTGATAAGCATCACCCGACCAGATCCATTTATCACGTTTTACTCCGTCAATAAAGAAAATGCCGCTGCAAAGCCGGAATGTATGCTCTGCTACAGACCAGATCTGATTTAATCGATCTTCTCCACAATGAAAAGATGCTTTTACCGGAATATCCACATACTGATGGTTTGCCCTGAGGATAACTTCACCCGGCTTGCAGTCAGGAATATATGCAAATCTTACTGCACAGCACGGACACTTGCCTGTCTCCTTGTCCGGCTGCCAGCTATAATAGCAGTGGACCGGATCAATTGCTTCTTCCCTTGACTCTCCACAGCAGATCAGCACCGGCTGGTATCCGTTTTTGAACTCTGCTTCCAGAACCGCATTCAGTTCTGTTTCAAACTCATACAGTGTTCCGCCATTATATTCTGTTACACTGACTGGTTCATATACTTTTTCGCTGTATTCCCAGACTGTCGGATTCTGATTCGGTTCTGTAAAGTATTTGCTTTTGCCGGCCGGCAGTGGTTCTTTATCATAATCTTCTACAATCCATCCCTTATCTGAGCAGATTACTTCTCCCTCCACATAAATACATGGAAAAGCTTCAATGCAGCCTGTGTGAACTCCAACCGCAACTTCTCCCGGACCACAGACAATTTTCTTTCCAAACGAATATTTCTTATCGCCAACCAGTACGTGGCCGATGGCATTTGAATATACGGTAAAAGAAGTTTCTTTTTCCAGCTGATAAGTACGACGGAAAGCCACTCTGTTGCGGAAACCTTCACTTTTCCAGAAAGCCGGCCAGCCAAAGCCTCTCTCCACACGGCTGAAATTCTGTTTCATCCCATGATATAATTCAAAATCTCCCGGATACCATATCCAATAACTTTTGCCCATTCCTGTTTCCTCCAAATCTTCTCTTTTATCTGCTGCCAGTCGCCCGGACTTTTTACTTCTATAATCTCTACTTTAACTATACGGGCAGACTTATTATAAAGTCAAACACAGTTGACGTTAAAAAAACAGCTATTCACGCAAGACTGTTATGGCCGCGTTTTTGTTGGATTTTCGAAATTTCTGTGTTAGACTGATTTTTAAAATAAAACAGATTGCTGATAAAGCGAAAGAAGGGATTTTTATGGCAGAGATTATAGAAGAGTTTTTTACCGGATACTGTAGAAATTTTGACATGACTCAGACAGTCATATGCGAATTTGAACAACTTCCGAACGGCCTTCATCTTCTGGATTCAAGCTGCGAGTACGGAGACTGTAAGTTCAGTAAAGATTGCACACTCATGAAGCAGGCCCTCGATAAGGAAAATGCCTGAACTGCGGCTCATCCTTATGCGGAGCGTTTTTGTGTAATAGGAACATTACGGAGTAATTTCCTATTACACAGAAAACAGCCGGGAGCTTTACTCCCGGCTGTCCTGCTATCTTAATTTTATTCGTCCCATCCACCATATTCCTGAATCGTTGCTTCTACTCTTTTTCTGACTTCGGCTGCGATTTCTGTGGATTTCATATCTTTATACTCTTCATAATGCATTGGCTTCAGGAAATGCACCTGTACAGTCAATGGTTCTGCAGATCCCGTATCAAATGCTTTATAGGTGTCAATCAGTGCCACCGGCACGATCGGACATTTTGCCTTCATTGCTGCCTTAAAACTTCCACCCTTAAATTCCTGCGGATGGTTTCCGTGTTTGCTTCTGGTTCCCTCTGCAAAGATCAGGTAATTACGTCCGTTTTTGACTTCTTTTGTGACATTGAGGATTATCTGCATGGACTGCCGGATATCTTCTCGATCCATAATATATGCCTTCATACAGGCAAATACCTGTCGTAAGAACGGTACGTTTCCCACTTCTTTCTTTGCAACTACAGAAAAAGGTGTCGGGCAGGCTTCCAGAATGGCCAGCACATCATATAATCCCTGATGATTAGGATAAAACATAAAACCATTTTCGTTGGGAATGTTTTCAACTCCATAAGACTTCACGGTAATATTTCCACCCACATTTGCCTTATGGTCGATTTTTTTCAGGAGTGCATATCTCTCGCCTTCTGTATAGCGATCCACATTTGCCGCATATTTATTTAGCATAAACCAGCCCCACGGCACAAACAGGATGTTTCTTAACACCATCATTATAATTCTTTTCATTTACGCGCACCGCCTCTTCAAAGGATTCTATTTCAGTTTTGCCGCAATCTGTTCTTCATATCCCGGATTTTTCTTAATGAATTTATCATAAGCGGTTGTATAATCCTTATAAACCTGCGTATTCATAAACTCTGCATATTTTGTTGCAGCCTGTTTACCTATATCATCAGTGATTTCCGAAGGTGTCATTACATAATATTTGCCATCATCCTTTTTCTGCACCATATAAGTACTGATACACGGATAACTCTGGCCATTCTTAAGTACCAGATCATAAATCACATACATATATGTAATCTTGCCATTCTGGTAAATCTGACCACACTGCGTAATTTCTGTCTTGTCTGCAGCGAAAGCTTTGTAGTAATTTACGGTAGCATCCATTTCCTGCTGCAGATTATCATCAGCTTTGGAAACTCCGTAGCATTTCTTTGCCTTGCTTTCGCTTCCTGACGTATAAGCCTCTACAAGCGTTCTGACCACTTTCTCCGGTGTCTTATGACTGACACCGCATCCTCTTGCCGCAAATACGATCACAATGATCAGCACGATCAGTACAGCCGCAGCTGCCAGAACTTTCTTTGGAAGTCTGGCAATCACTGCTGCTATATCCGACCTTCCTGATGTTCTTCGTGAAGACCGTCCTTTTGCGGTATTTTTATGTCTTGCCTGCTGTCTTTTTTTGGCTGCTGCGGCTTTTGCATGTGCCCCGGAAGCACCGGAGCGTTTTCTTACATTTGTTGCAGCTTTTTCCCTGTCCATGATGATTTACTTTCCCCTTTATTTCTCTGTGCTGTCCTGATTTTCTTTTATGGTAGCATCTTCGGAAATTTCTTCTGTATTTTCGGTATCTTCAGAACTTTCTTTTTCTGCTTTGTCTTCGTCTTTTTCACGTACTTTTGCAAAACTTGCAACAGTCACTCCGTCAGAAAGATTGATCAGTTTTACTCCTGATGTGATTCTTCCGAGGATTGAGATATCCGAACACTGCAGACGGATAATAATACCCTCTGTAGTAATCATCATAATTTCGTTTTCTTCATTTACTGCTTTGGCGCCGATAACATTACCTGTCTTTTCGGTGATCTTGTAGCACTTCACACCCTTACCGCCACGGTTCTGACAGGTAAATTCACTGATGGATGTTCTCTTGCCCATACCGTTTTCGGATACAACGAGCAGATAATATCCCTGTGTGTTAAGCTGCATTGCCACAACTTCATCGCCATCCAGCAGGTTAATACCGCGTACACCCATAGACACACGGCCGGTACTTCTGACATCGTTTTCTTTGAAGCGGATGCACTGACCGTATTTCGTTACCAGAATGATATCTTTCTTGTCATCTGTAGCCTTTACTTCGATCAGTTCATCATCATCGCGAAGTGATATTGCTGCCAGACCGATTTTGCGGACATTGGCATAATCCTGAATCGGAGTTTTCTTTACAAGACCTTTTCTGGTCGCCATCATCAGATAGTGGCCCTCTTCAAACTTGCTGATCGGGATAACTGCAGTGATTCGTTCACCCGGCATAAGCTGGAGCAGGTTGATGATTGCCGTACCTCTGGCTGTTCTTCCGGCTTCCGGAATCTCATATGCTTTCAGTCGATATACACGGCCGGTATTTGTAAAGAACATGACATAATGATGCGTAGTTGTCATCATCAGTTCTTCAATATAGTCATCATCAAGTGTCTGCATGCCCTTGATTCCTCTGCCACCACGGTTCTGGCTGCGGAAGTTATCTACAGTCATTCGCTTGATGTAACCGAGTTTTGTCATTGTGATGACTGTATTTTCTCTCGGAATCATGTCTTCCATAGAAATGTCATATGCGTCAAATCCGATTGCTGTTCTTCTGTCGTCACCGTATTTTTCGGAAATTGCAAGGATTTCTTCACGGATCACGCGAAGAAGTGTGTTTCTGTCTGCCAGAATTGCTTTTAATTTACGGATTTTTTCCATTAATTCTGCATATTCTGCTTCCAGTTTCTCTCTTTCCAAACCGGTAAGAGCACGAAGACGCATGTCTACGATTGCCTGTGCCTGAACATCAGTCAGTTCAAATCTGTCCATCAATTCTTGTTTGGCAACCTGTACACTTCTGGAACCACGGATAATACGAATCACTTCATCAATATTATCCAGTGCTTTCAGCAGACCCTCTAATATATGCGCACGTTCCTGTGCCTTATTCAGATCATATTTGGTACGTCTTGTAACGACATCTTCCTGATGAGCAAGATAGTATTTCAGCATCTCCGGAAGTGTCAGGACTTTCGGCTGAAGACTTCCGTTTACGGCTACCAGGCAAAGCATAATTACGCCAAAAGTATCCTGAAGCTGTGTATGCTTGTACAGCTGATTCAGAACTACATTTGCATTGGCATCTTTGCGGAGATCGATACAGATACGCATACCTTCACGGCTGGAATGGTCGTTAAGGTCGGTAATTCCGTCGATTTTCTTTTCACGTACCAGCTCGGCAATCTTTTCAATCAGGCGGGCTTTATTAACCAGATAAGGAAGTTCTGTGACAATGATACGTGATTTGCCGTTTGGCAGAGTTTCGATATTTGTTACCGCACGAACACGGATCTTGCCACGGCCGGTACGATAAGCTTCTTCGATGCCTCTTGTACCGAGAATCGTCGCACCTGTCGGGAAGTCAGGTCCTTTTACGATCTCAAGGAGCTCTTCGATCGTAGTGTCTCTGTCCTCTTCAATAATGTTGTCAATAATCTTGACAACTGCACCGATAACCTCTCTCAGATTGTGAGGTGGAATATTTGTAGCCATACCAACCGCAATACCGGAAGTTCCGTTTACAAGAAGGTTCGGATAACGGGCCGGAAGTACTACCGGTTCACGCTCAGTCTCATCAAAGTTCGGCTGGAAGTCTACGGTATCTTTATTGATATCCGCAAGCATTTCCATGGAAATCTTGCTCAGACGTGCCTCTGTATATCGCATCGCAGCCGCGCCGTCACCATCCACAGAACCAAAGTTTCCATGACCGTCTACCAGTGGATATCTCGTAGACCAGTCCTGTGCCATATTTACAAGAGCTCCATAGATAGAGCTGTCTCCATGCGGGTGATATTTACCCATGGTATCACCAACGATACGGGCACATTTACGATGCGGCTTATCCGGACCGTTGTTCAGCTCTATCATGGAATACAGTACCCTTCTCTGTACCGGTTTCAGACCATCTCTGACGTCCGGAAGGGCACGGGAGGCAATAACACTCATGGCATAATCTATATAAGATTTTTCCATGGTCTTCTGCAGATCCACCTCATGGATTTTATCAAAAATATTGTCTTCCATTCTTTATTCTCCTAGATATCCAGATTCTCTACAAAGCGGGCATTTTCTTCGATAAACTCTCGTCTCGGCTCAACTTTGTCACCCATCAGTGTGGTAAATGTCAGGTCGATTTCAGATGTTGCGGACTCATCCATAGTCACGCGCAGAAGGATACGTTTCTCCGGGTCCATGGTTGTCTCCCAGAGCTGCTCTGCATCCATCTCTCCAAGTCCTTTGTATCGCTGGATTTTATTATTATTGTCACGTCCGATCTGTTCAAGGATGCTGTTCAGTTCCGCATCATCATATGCATACCAGACTTTTTTATTTTTTTCTACTTTGTACAGTGGCGGCTGTGCCAGATATACATAACCCTGTTTGATCAGTTCCGGCATAAATCTGTACAGGAATGTCAGAAGCAAGGTTGCAATATGTGCACCGTCAACATCGGCATCAGTCATGATAATGATCTTGTGATAACGGAGTTTGCTGATATCAAAATCATCATGTATACCTGTACCAAAAGCAGTGATCATAGCCTTGATCTCTGCATTGCTGTAAATTCTGTCAAGACGGGCTTTTTCTACGTTGAGGATTTTTCCTCGAAGTGGAAGTATAGCCTGTGTCGCACGGTTTCTTGCAGTCTTTGCAGAACCGCCCGCAGAATCTCCCTCTACGATGTAAATCTCACAGTTTTTCGGGTCTTTATCAGAACAGTCTGCAAGTTTGCCCGGCAGTGCCATTCCGTCGAGAGCTGATTTTCTTCTGGTAAGATCTCGTGCCTTACGTGCGGCCTCTCTTGCTCTCTGTGCAAGAACAGATTTCTCTACAGTTGCTTTTGCCACAGTCGGATTCTGCTCAAGGAAAATCTCCAGTTGTCTGCTGACTACAAAGTCAACGGCACCACGCGCTTCACTGTTGCCGAGTTTCTGCTTCGTCTGTCCTTCAAACTGAGGCTCCTCGATCTTGACACTCACGATGGCGGTAAGTCCCTCACGAATATCGTCACCGCTTAAGTTCGGTTCACTGTCTTTGAGCAGTTTATTTTTTCTTGCGTAATCATTAAATGTCTTAGTTAATGCATTACGGAATCCGACAATATGTGTACCGCCTTCCGGTGTATTGATATTGTTTACAAATCCGTAGCTGTTTTCTGTATAAGAATCATTATGCTGCATGGCAACCTCTACTGCCACACCATCCTTTTCTCCCTCACAGTAAATAACTTCAGGATAAAGGGATTCCTTGCTTCTGTTCAGGTAGGTTACAAATTCGCGGATACCGCCCTCGTAGTGGAATGTTTTTTCTTTCTTGGAGTCTTCACGCTCATCCCGGAGAACGATGCGCAGCCCCTTGGTAAGAAATGCCATCTCACGGAGACGCTGTTTCAGAATATCGTAATCATAAACGGTTTCTTCGAAGATTTCTTTATCCGGAAGGAATGTTACAGTCGTTCCGGTCTTGCCTTCCTCACAGTCACCTACAACCTTCAGAGGATACATTGTATGTCCTCTCTCGTAACGCTGTTTGTATTCTTTTCCCTCGTGATAAATGCTGACTTCCAGCCATTCAGACAGTGCATTAACAACTGATGCGCCTACGCCGTGAAGACCACCGGATACCTTGTATCCCCCACCGCCGAATTTACCGCCGGCATGAAGAATCGTAAATACAACTTCTACTGCCGGTATTCCTGCTTTGTGGTTAATACCAACCGGAATACCTCGTCCGTTATCTACTACTGTAATGGAATTATCGGGATTGATCGTTACCTGAATTTCTGTACAAAATCCTGCCAACGCTTCGTCTACCGCATTATCCACGATCTCATATACAAGATGATGCAGGCCCCTGCTGGATGTACTTCCAATGTACATACCCGGTCTTTTACGAACGGCTTCCAGACCTTCCAGAATCTGTATCTGGTCCGCGCCGTATTCTGTATTCTCTCCGCCCATGTGCTTCCTCCTGTCATTCTATATTTATCTGCAGACAGATGTCTCTGTCATTTTAAAAATAGGCATAATAATACTAATTTATTATAGCACAAAATGGCTCTTTTTCCAACCGGGAATCCCTGTTTTAAAGGGATTTATTTTATTTGAATTTAACTGCAAAAGTCAGGTTATAACACAAAACAACTGCTTTTTCCATAATAAAAATAACGAGAGCCCGGTTTACACCAGACTCTCATCAAACATCTTACACTTTATTTCTGTTTTCTCTTTTTGTAAACAATTACTCCACCTGCGATCACGATCACAGATACCAGAAGAACCAGACCCCAGAATGCCGGATTCATCGGGTCACCAGTCTTAACTGGACTTGTTGCACTTCCGCCATGGCTGGATGCATCACTTCCACCGTTAGATGTACCAGAACCACCATTGCTTCCGCTAGGTGTTACAGTAGCATCCTTCTTGGTATTGGTAATCTCGATGCTTCCATGATACTGATCAGACTCATTCAGCTTAACACTGTCTTCACCACTTACTACATATGCGAAAGCATCTTTATCGAGCACATTACCATTCTTATCGGTTTCCTTAACTACATAAGTAACAGTATCTTTTATATCTTCTGAGAATGGAACCGTAACAGTTACTTTATCATTCTGCTTCAGTTCAACGGTGCTTACCACCTTACCAGAATCATCAAATACAGTTGCATAGAACTTGTCGTCTACATTCTTCTTCACACCGTCCACTACAACGTTCTTTGTAATCTCGATCTTTCCATTTACAAAGAAGCCTTCCGGAAGAGTTATAAAAATGTTATTTACATAAGCTGCAATATCTGTAGCAACCGTATTGTCATCCACTACAACACTGTTGTCTTTCTTGCCTGCTGCATTCGTAACATTGTACTGGAAGCGGTTTTCTTTATCAATCTCCACTCCAGTATTCAGCTTGATCGCCTTGTTGTTCTCATCAAGCTCGAATACATAATAGGTGCCTCTGAGGGCATTACTGTAGGAAGCTTTGCCTGACTGTGCATTCTGGATATGGATTGTTCTGATGTAGTCATCACCATATGGGATCGTTCCATCCTTATCAAGAAAAAGACCAACCTTGTAAGTTGCATCGTCAGCAGTTATTTCATCCAGTTCAAACGTATCCGGGTTAATACGATAAAGTCTCTTCTCAACTGTAATACCTGCTGTGTTGCTCTTCTCTGCCTTTGGATAAGCCTGTACGTCGTAGATCCATCCTTCCTCTGTGCTTGCAAAAGGAACTGTTAAGAGCATCGGTGTTACCTTAACGGAGCTCTCTGCTGCACCGATCACCAGGTACATGCCCTCTTCCATATCGCTGTAAACAACCTTGCCCTGCTCATCCGAAACAGCCTCGACCGGATTTAATGAAGAAGCGGCTGCAACCTCGGCAAGCTTTTCGTCTGCTTAAATTCGCATACGTCTACTGCGACCTTGATGTCAGGATCCCAGGTACACATTCCGCCATTTATACGGATATAGCTGCTTTCGAAGCCCCGCCGCGGCGAGCTGCTTTCGAAGCCGAAATATCGTGTTGTTAAGACTGCCGTTTTTGTTTTCGACGTCGCTTCTCCCGTACAATGCCTCGATCAGAGCCACTTTGGATATGCCCCCGTCCTGTGAGTGAAGAAGTATCAGCTGAAACAACTGCGTGGTCTTGGATACTTTGTTGCGATCCAGAACCAGTTCTTTGCCATCATATTCCAGAGAAAAGCATCCCAACATTTGAATTTTTAATATTCTTCTTTCCATAATTATTTCTCCCATAATCAGCAATGTTTATGGATGTCATAATCGTTGTAAAACATTTTTTTAAGTATACTGTTATACGTCATTTGCATAATCATAACATTATTTATATGTTATAACCAGTGTATATGCCAAAAAATTTTTTCTTTTCTAAAAAAATAATATTTTGGGGCAGTCCCATCTTATTTCATCAAATAACTATAGATATCTCTTTTTGATACACCACGGTCTTTTGCAACCTGTTTCATCGCATCCTTACGGGAAATACCCTGTTTTTCATAAATCTCCATATGTTCTTCTATTGATATTTCTTCCCATGAAGCAACTGCCTCTTCTTTGAGCTCCTGACGGCTTTTGCCCTCAATTACAAGAACGCATTCACCAAGTGGCTTCTCATTTTCATAATGTGCAATGAGGTCTGCTATTGTTGTACGAAAAGCAGTTTCATGCTTCTTTGTCAGCTCCCGGCAAAGTGTCATCCGACGGTTACCCAGTGTTTCGTACAGGTCTTTCAGTGTACGTACCAGTTTGTGCGGAGCTTCATAAATGATGATTGTCCTTGTCTCATTTACCAGTTCGCTCAGAATCTCCCGACGCTCCTTCTTCTCCATCGGAAGAAATGCCTCGAATGCAAATCGTCGGGTTGGAAGTCCTGATAAAGTAAGTGCCGTAATACAGGCTGCCGGTCCCGGCAGTGATGTCACTTCGATTCCTGCATCATAACACATCGCAGCCAGTTCTTCTCCCGGATCAGAAATTCCCGGAGTGCCCGCATCCGTGATCAGTGCAACATTCATCCCATTCTGCATTTTTTCTATCAGTGTGTATGCCTTTTCTATTTTGTTGTACTCATGATAGCTGGTCATAGGTGTTTTTATTTCGAAGTGGTTCAGAAGCTTGATACTGTTTCTGGTATCTTCTGCTGCGATCAGGTCTGCTTCCTTTAATGTACGGAGCACCCGAAGCGTAATGTCCTCAAGATTTCCGATGGGTGTTGCACAGAGATAAAGTTTGCCTCTCATCCGAAGCAACTCCTTTCTTTTATGTCTTTCTGTAAATTTTATATCATTTCATATATTTCAAGAATTTCTTGTGTATATGTACCTGGTTTCTCATAAACGATCAGCGGTGGTTCTACGGAAATTCTGGAATTACAGCCTTTTCGCGCCTCGATAAGAACCATGTTCGGTTCTTTATTAACATATGGATAAACGAGCTGCATTCTTTTTGGTTCCAATTTGTATTTCATCAGCACCTGAAAAATCTCGGCAAGACGGAATGGACGATGTACCATAAAAAACCTTCCTCTGTCTTTTAATACATTCGCAGCCTGACTCACCACATCTTCCAGCGTACACAGGATTTCATGGCGTGCGATTGCTTTCGCCATATAGGGATTCTGAATTCCATGCTGTCCGATCATATACGGCGGGTTACTGGTCACTACATCAAAAGAAGCTGCTCCAAAAGTCGCAGCAGCCTCTTTAATATCTCCGCATATAATATCAATATCGGATTCCAGACTATTGTATCTCACACTGCGTCTGGCCATATCCGCACATTCCTCCTGAATCTCAAGTCCGGTCAGATGACCTCCTTTACCCTTTGATTTCAGGAGAATCGGAATAATCCCTGTACCGGTACCCATATCAAGTACAGTCTCATTTTTTCTTATGTTTGCAAAACCAGATAAAAGAACCGCATCCATGCCAAAACAGAATTTCTCAGGATTCTGAATCACATAAAAACCATTCTGAAGATCGTCTACCCGTTCATTCGGCTGTACAAGATCACTCTGGGTATTTTTTGCCATGAGATTTGGAATCTCCTTCTTTTTGTTCTGATTCTTTTGTTTCTTTGCCTTCTTTTTCGAAAGCCTTTGCTTTTTTCTTCCGTGGGCGGAATTTCAGTTCATTTACCGCAAATTCCTGAATTTCCTTTTCGTCGTTCACCTCAACGATAACTTTTACCCGCTGACGGAGAACGTTAACACTGTGTACGGTTCCCTGCAGTCCGTCCGGAAGTGTGACTATGTCGCCTGTTCCCGGAAGATTTTTATTGAGTTCCTCGTATGTTTCCTGCTCGTTCTTAAGACAGCACATCAGTCTGCCACAGACACCGGAAATCTTTGTCTGATTCAGGGAAAGATTCTGCTCTTTCGCCATTTTGATCGATACCGGTGCAAACTCTGACAGGTACGTATGACAGCAGAGACATCTTCCGCAAATACCGATTCCACCGAGAATTTTTGTTTCATCACGTACACCGATCTGACGAAGTTCGATTCGAGTCTTGAAAATAGATGCAAGATCCTTTACCAGCTGGCGGAAATCGATTCTTCCGTCGGCGGTAAAATAAAACAGTACTTTATTATTATCAAAAGTATACTCCGCATCAATCAGTTTCATTTCCAGACCATGTTCACGAATCTTCTTCTGGCAGATTTTGAATGCGTCTTTCTCTTTCAGACGATTCTGTTTTTCTCTTTCTTCGTCTGCTTCTGTCGCAACTCTGAGTACTTCTTTCAGCGGATGTACTACTTCATTCTCTCCTACTTCCTTCGGTCCGAGAACAACTCGTCCGAATTCGATTCCACGCGCGGTCTCAACGATTACATGATCGCCGATCTGCATTTTATAGTTTTTCGGGTCAAAATAATAAATCTTGCCCACGTTTCTAAATCTGATACCAACAATTTTTGTCATTCTATCTCTCCCTGATCGTCAGGAACAGTAATTCAAGTGCAAGCTCGAAGTTAACATTTGCACGAAGACGGACTTTTGTCTTTTCGAGTGCCTCCAGAATCTTTTCCAGATTTTCATAGGAGCGCTGGCTCGCCTGTTCCTTTATATAATTAATTTCCTGTTTAAATACAAGGTTGTCAACTTCCTGAGTAGCCTTAAACATCAGAACATCTCTGAACCAAAACTGGAAAATATCCAGATAATCTCCTATATTCTGCTTTTCGCCCGAAAGAGAATTAATCTCGTCCGCAAGCTCATATACTTCCATTGTATTAACATATTTCAGTATCTTTAAGGCATTTTCTGTCATGGCAGAAAACTCCTCTGACGTAGCCGCATCTTTGGCTCTGCCGATACTTCCCTGTGCAAAAGATGCATCGATCTCTGCCTGATAATCCGGCACATGCAGTCTCTCCATCAGGTATTTCTTAACAAGGCTGTCATCGACTACTTTCAGGTCAAGACGTATACATCTTGACTGAATCGTAGGCAGAAGTGCATCTATATTGCTGGTCAGCAGTATGATCACTGCATATTCCGGCGGTTCTTCGATTGTTTTTAACAGAGCATTCTGAGCCTGTACCGTCATCATTTCCGCATCCGGTATAATATAAATCTTATGCGGACTGCAATACGGCTTCACTGCAACATCGTGAATCACCTGCTCGCGGATCTCATCAATGGAAATGGTGCCCGATTTCTCATGGTTGACCATTATAATATCCGGATGATTCTTGCCCAGTGCCTTCTTACAGGAATCACACTTCTGACATGGCTCGGTTCCGCCTGCTTCACACTGCAGCGTCATTGCGTACGTCGTTGCAATAAGCTTCTTGCCGGATCCCGGTCTGCCCGTAAAAATGTATGAATGGGATATCTTTTCTGTTTTAATTGCATTTTGTAAATGTTTTACAATATCCTTATGCCCTATAATGTTATTGAAACTGACCATTCAGAATCACCTCTCTTGTCTGTAGTTTCTGTATACGAATCTTTGTTCGTTATACTGTCATTATATCATACTTTAATAGTCAATCAAAACTATTTTTGTTTATGACATGGAATTTATAAAATCAGTAATATTTCTGACACATACATCAAGATCATCATTTTCGAATCTTCGGCTTATCCCGGCCTCCTGAATCTTTTCTTCGGAAAAATCTTCCTGATCTGCAAGAAATCTGCGGCACAGTTCCTCATATTTCGGTGTTTCCTGCTCTTTTTCCCTCTTGATAGCCCTGATCAGTCTTTCACCGTCTTCCACTTCGATATAAACAGGAATTACATTTGACTCCCCGTAATAATTTCGCATTTTCTGATAGGATTCCAGTGTGCCGATTCCCAGATAATGTCCCTTCTTAAGATCTATCTGTCCATCATCTGCCGTGAAATAAGTCCACACACCGTATACTGTATTATAAGCTCTTGCTTCGATGACTTTTCCTTCTGCCTTAAATTTCTGAAGTTTCTTTTCGTCTGTAAAATAATATTGTTTGCCGTTTTCTTCTCCGTCTCTTACCGGTCTGGTCGTGTAGAGAATCAGCTTCTTGAGATTCAGTCCTTTATTTCCTGCAAGTCTGGAATAGATTTTGTCTTTTCCGGACGCACTTTTTCCCATGATATAAAAAATCTTACCCATTAGTTTCTTCGTATTGCTCCTTTGTTGTCTGTTTTACCACACGGATGGACTGGTTCGTATAGTCTTCAAGCCCCTGCAGATACAGGCCTTCTTCCGTATATATTTTTATATTACGGATAAACTTTCCCGTAATCTGCTCTCCCGGAGTAAGAAGTGGTATTCCCGGCGGATACAGATAAGCAAACTCTGCCGATATCCTGCCGATACATTCTTCCAGAATACAGCTTTCGCTCTCCGTTTCCATTGCCTCAGAAACAGAAAGTACCTGATTCAGGACACAGTACATGGACTTTGCATCCATTTTACGTTCTTCCATTCCTGTCAGATCAAGCTTTTTCACTTTTTGCTCTTCTTCCCGGTCTATCTCCTTGATTGCCTGACAAAGACGTTCAAATCCTTCTTCTCTGTCTCCGACTGCTGCAAGTGCGAGAGCATACGTTTCAGTTTCCATCTCCATCTGTATATGGTATCTCTCCAGAAGGATATCATACAACTGCGCTCCTGTCAGTGTAGAATTCACCGTAGAAAAAATCAGTTTCGAACGGTCATAATCAAAAACACCATTTACATCCTTTTCCGGATCTGCCAGACAGATATATCTGCACTGCGAAAGCCTCTTTCGTGCCTGTTCCAGCATTTTTGTAAATTCACGGAACATTTCATGACCTTTTGCTGCCATCGTATCCATACATGCATCGATACTTGCCATAAGAATATAAGACGGGCTGCTCGTCTGATAGATTCCCATAAATCTCCGAATAAGTCTTCCATCCACTCTGCCACTGCAGTTATGAAGAATTGCAGTCTGCGTCATAGCCGGAAGCGTTTTGTGAAAGCTCTGGATTACAAGGTCTGCTCCAAGTTCCACTGCTGAAGTCGGAAAATAATTCGAGAACTGAAAATGTGCTCCATGTGCCTCGTCAACGATCAGCGGGATTTCATATTTGTGCGCAATCTCAGCAATTGCCTTAACATCAGAAACCACTCCGTCATAAGTCGGTGAAGTAATCAATACTGCTTTGATCTCTGGATTCTCTGCAAGGCATCTTTCCACTTTGTCCGGAAAAATCCCACCGTTTATCCACCACTTCATATCCATTTGTGGATAAATGTAAGTTGGTTTTAACTCTCTCAGATACATGGCATGATAGACTGCTTTATGACAGTTTCTCGCCACGAGTATCTGTCCCTTTCGTGGAACTGCTGCAGAAACAGCCGCAAGCAAAGCTGCCGTACTTCCGTTCACACTGTAATAACTTTCTTTTGTTCCATAAAGCTTTGAGACATTTTTCTGCGCCTCAAGAAGAATGTCTTCCGGATGATGAAGATTATCAAAACCTTCTATTTCGGTAATGTCTCTCTCGAAAGGGAAATCACCTCTTACTGAATCCGGATTGCGCTTATGTCCCGGCATATGAAACGGATAATAATCCGACTGACCGTAGCTTTCGAGTTTTTTATATAATTTTTCCATATGATTTATACCTTGAAGCGATAACCGACACCCCATATAGTTTCTATATATTGCGGCTTCGCCGTATTGAATTCGATTTTTTCACGGATCTTCTTGATATGAACCGTGACAGTTGCAATATCCCCTACGGATTCCATGTCCCAGATCTGACGGAACAACTCCGCTTTTGTAAATACACGGTTTGGATTCTCAGCAAGAAATGTCAGAAGATCAAATTCCTTCGTTGTAAAAGTCTTTTCTTCTCCGTTTACCCAGATTCGTCTCGCCGTCTTGTCAATCTTGATTCCGCGGATTTCAATAATGTCGTTCTTTACTGCCACGGAGCCAACCAGTCTGTTATATCTCTCCATATGTGCCTTTACACGTGCAACCAGTTCACTCGGACTGAACGGTTTCGTCATGTAGTCATCTGCACCAAGCCCCAGACCACGGATTTTATCAATGTCGTCTTTCTTTGCTGAGACCATGATGATCGGAATATTTTTTTCCTGGCGTACCTGACGGCAGATATCAAATCCATCTACCTCCGGAAGCATCAGATCAAGAATAATCAAATCATATTCTTCTTTTAGTGCTTTTTCAAGGCCCACATCTCCTCTGTTTGCTATTTCTACTTCAAATCCTGACAGTTCCAGATAATCCTTCTCCAGATCTGCAATTGCTTCTTCATCTTCAATGATCAGAATTTTGCTCATTTCATAGGTACCTCCTGGTATTTTCTTAAAACAAAGTACATGATCGTTCCGATTCCCTCACGGCTGGTTGCCCATACCTTGCCGCCATGGTCTTCAAGGATCTTACGAACGATGGAAAGACCGATTCCGCTTCCTCCTTTGGAAGAATTTCGCGAAACATCGGTTCTGTAAAAGCGGTCAAAAATATAGGTCAGGTCCTTGGATGCAATGCCTTTACCATTATCTTCTATTTCAACCTGTATAAAATCTCCTACATCTTTCACACGGATCTGTATCACACCTTTTGGTTTATCCATATACTTGATTGCATTGCTGATGATGTTATGGATCACACGCCGTATCTGCTCTCCGTCTGCAATGACAAGAACATCCTTTTCGACGTAATTTGCATAATAAAGCTGAATGCCTCTCGTCTCCAGTTCCAGCCCCACTTCCTCCGCACAGTCTGAAAAATAATCATCCACATTTAATTTGCTGAATGTATATGGGATGCGGTTGGTATCGATCTTTGAGTAAAAAGTAAGCTCATTGATCAGATGATCCATCTCGTTTGTTTTGTTGTAAATAGTGCGAACGTAGCGGTCCATCTTCTCCGGCGTATCCGCAACCCCGTCCATGATTCCCTCTACATACCCCTTTACGGCCGTGATCGGGGTCTTCAGGTCATGGGAAATATTACTGATGAGTTCTTTATTTTCTTTATCGAGAAGTACTTTTTCTTCTGCTGATTCTTTCAGCCGTCGCCTCATCTCTTCAAAGTCCCGGCACAATTCTGCAAACTCATCTGTCCCGTCTACTTCCAGCACAAAGTCCAGATTGCCTTCTTTTATATTTTGCGTTGCTTTTCGTAATTTAACCAGCGGAGCTGCCACACTTCTGTATATCCAGAGACCGATGGAAACACTTGTAAAAATCAATATCACAAGCGCGGTAAAAAAAAGATCCTTCGTCATGATCTGTATACTGGTCTGACTGCTTCCGGTATCCGCAATCGTAATATCATATGCACTTTCCTGCACCGTATCACTGCCCGATGAATTGCGGTGCTGTGCCTCACTGATTCCAAACAGCGTAGCCGCCAGCAAAAGCATCGGCATCAATATGATCATCATAAAGCCTACAATGATTCTGTTTTTTAATTTCATGGTATCTATTCACCTCTTGATAAAATCAGCGGACGCGCCACCGGTGTCTCCTCGATATGCAATAAAAAATGAACGCATATTACGAACCATTTGTTCGATATATGCGTTCATTATATCATATCACTATATTCTTATCTCTAAATTTTCTATTAAATCAGTAAAAAGAGTTTATTCTTTATCCCTGTTCTGTTTCTTAGAGATATTTTTTGAGGTCTTCTACTTTGTCCAGTTTTTCCCATGGAAGATCTACATCTGTACGTCCGAAGTGACCATAAGCTGCAGTCTGTTTGTAAATCGGTCTTCTCAGGTCAAGCATACGAATGATTCCAGCCGGACGAAGATCAAAGTTTTCACGGATAATCTCAACAAGTTTTCCATCAGAAACTTTACCTGTTCCAAATGTATTTACATTGATGGAAGTCGGTCTTGCAACTCCGATTGCGTAAGAAAGCTGAATTTCGCATTTATCAGCCAGTCCTGCTGCTACAATATTTTTTGCAACATAACGAGCTGCATATGCGGCGGAACGGTCAACCTTTGTGCAGTCCTTACCAGAGAAAGCACCGCCACCGTGACGTCCTGCTCCACCATAAGTATCAACGATGATCTTACGTCCTGTCAGTCCACTGTCACCGTGAGGTCCACCGATTACAAAACGTCCTGTCGGATTGATAAAGTATTTTGTATCATCATCTACCATGTCTGCCGGAATGATTGCATCAAAAACATATTTCTTAATATCTTCATGAATCTGTTCCTGTGTAACTTCCGGATCATGCTGTGTAGAGCATACAACTGCATCTATACGGATCGGTTTGCCCTCTTCGCTGTATTCTACAGTCACCTGAGTCTTTCCGTCTGGTCTTAAGTATGGCAGAGTTCCGTCTTTACGAACTTTTGTCAGCTGACGTGCAAGTTTATGTGCCATGTTGATTGCATATGGCATATACTCCTCTGTCTCATTAGAAGCATATCCGAACATCATACCCTGATCTCCGGCACCGATTGCATCAATCTCATCTTCACCCATTTTAGCTTCCAGAGCTTTGTCTACACCCATTGCGATATCTGCAGACTGCTCATCAATTGCAGTGATAACTGCACATGTGTCTGCATCAAAGCCATATTTGCCACGGGTATAACCGATTTCTCTTACAGTATCTCTTACGATTTTCTGGATATCAACGTAAGCACTTGTAGTAATCTCACCCATTACAAGTACAAGACCGGTTGTAGTTGATGTCTCGCATGCAACACGTCCCATCGGATCTTCTTTCATAATTGCATCAAGAATAGCATCTGAAATAGCATCGCACATTTTGTCCGGATGGCCTTCTGTTACTGATTCAGAAGTAAATAAAATTTTCTCTTTTTCCATTGTTAAACCTCTTTCTGTAAATAATCAGTAAATTTATGTTCTACGAATTACTCCATTGCTTCGCAATTCTCGTAATTCTGCAATCATTCGGAATCCGCAGATTTTTTTCAAAAATCGCTACTTCCTCATGATTGGGCGGCTTCCAAATTCAAATGCCTATACGTGCAAGCACGAACGGCATTATGACTTTTTCAGCCTGTATAACAAAAATAAAGACAGCCCCAACAATAGGACTGTCTTGAATTCAATTTCAATCCTCTTATTGTTCGATGACTCGCTCAGGTTGGCACCTTCCTCATAAAAAGGGGTTGCCGTGGCTTCTCAGATCCTTTGTATCTCCACCACTCTGAATAAAAGGCCGCTTTATGAAGTTATTGCAGAACTTACAATATACTTATTTTATATAAATGTCAAGTAGTAACTCTGCTAAATTTTTGACAATTTTTATCATCCAACACGAAGACGGAATTTCTGGATTTCTTTCTCGCTGGAAACCTTCTCGATCTCAGCACCGAGGCTTCTCAGTTTCTCCTCAAAATTCTCATATCCTCTCTGGATATATACAATATCATCTACAACCGTAATACCGTCTGCTGCAAGACCGGCAATAACAAGCGCTGCTCCGGCCCGAAGATCCGGTGCACTGACTCTTGCTCCTGTTAGTTTCTTTACGCCGTCAATGATTGCGGAATTGCCTTCAACCTTGATGTTGGCTCCCATTCTGGAAAGCTCGTCCGCGTATTTGAAACGGTTTTCGAAAATACTCTCTGTAACAATACTTGTACCTTCGGCCAGTGTAAGTGTCACAGCGATCTGTGGCTGCATATCAGTAGGATATCCCGGATAAGGAAGAGTCTTTACATGTGTGCGGTGAAGTCTCTTGCCTGCACGAACACGTACTGCATCATCAAATTCCTCAACCTCACATCCGATTTCTTCAAGCTTTGCTGTAGTTGCTTCCAGATGTTTCGGGATAACATTCTTAACGGTTACATCACCGCCTGTTGCAGCGGCTGCAAACATAAAGGTTCCTGCTTCGATCTGATCCGGAATAATAGAATATTCGGTACGGTGAAGCTTCTCAACACCTTTGATGCGGATTACATCAGTACCTGCCCCCTTAATATTGGCGCCCATACTGTTCAGGAAGTTTGCGACATCTACGACATGCGGCTCACGTGCTGCATTCTCAATAATCGTACGTCCGGATGCCATTGCCGCTGCCATCATGATATTGATCGTAGCTCCAACGGACACAACATCAAGGAAAATATGACTTCCATGAAGGTTTTCGGTCTCTGCAACGATTGCTCCATGAAGAATCTTTACTGATGCACCGAGTGCACGGAATCCCTTAAGATGCTGATCGATAGGACGGCTTCCAATGTTACATCCGCCCGGAAGCGGTACTTCCGCATGTTTGTATTTACCAAGTAATGCACCTAACAGATAATAAGATGCACGGATTTTTTTAATATATTCATAATCAACACTGATATCTGCAATTGTAGATCCATTGATTTTGACTGTAGATCTGTCGATTCTGTCAACCTGAGCCCCTATCCCGGCAATTGCTTCTAACAAAACATTTATGTCTCTTACGTCCGGCAGATTTTCGATAAGGATCGTTTCATCCGTCATAATGGCTGCAGAAAGAATTGCAAGTGCAGCATTTTTGGCGCCACCTATTTCAACTTCGCCCACTAATGGATTGCCGCCTTTGATTACATACTGTTCCATAAAACACCTCTATAATTATTTTCACTCCGTAAGCCGAAGCGAATGCCAGAAATAAATTTCTATCTCACTTTCAGTCACTTGTCCCAAAAGCTCAATTTCGTATTATAGCACATATTTGCCATTTGTAAATAAAAATTTCTTCTGTACAGTTCTGCTCCCCTGCTTGTACAATAGTTACTTTGCTTTCTCTTTTAGTGTTTCCAAAAGAAGCTCCAGACTTGCTTCCAGATCTTTCCCCTCCTGATCTACCACAATATCTGCATATTTTTCATACAGCGGAGTTCTTTCTTCATACAGACTCTCAAGAGTCTGCCCTTCTCGCAGCAAAACGCCGCGCCCCTTCAGATTTCCAAGGCGCTTTGCCAGAGAATTCAAAGATAATTTCAAATAAACAACTGTTCCAACAGACTTCAGATGCTTCATAGCTTCTTCACAGTAGACGACACTTCCACCTGTTGCAATTACAGTATTTTCTGCTTCTATGGAAGCATTTACACGGTTCTCTACATTTTGAAATCCCTCATATCCTTCTTCTTCGATAATCTGCCACAGGCGTCGATTCTCCTGTTTCTGAATGAGAAGATCTGAATCGAGGAACTGATACCCCAACACCTTTGCCAGCACAACACCGATCGTACTTTTTCCAACTCCCGGCATTCCAATCAATGTTATATTATTCATAAAGTGTTTTCTCCCGTTTTATAAATTGCTTAACTTATATTTTATCATAAACACTGTAATTCTGCAATCCCTTTTAAAATCAGGCTTTGCGGCCTTTTGGGGATGCTTTTTGCGACGTTTTTTTCTTCTTTTTGACGCTGTATCCAAACGTTCCCAACTGCTTTCCAGTCCCCATATATTCCCCATGGGAATAAACAAGTGGTTTTGCAAGATTCAGATCAAAACGATTATTTTCGTCCATATAGTGTTCGTCTGCATGAACAGCTACTACATCTGCCAGAAACATATGATGGGAACCAAGCTCTTTGATTTCTTTTACCCTGCACTCGATGGATACAGGTGACTCCTGAATCATCGGTGCACTTACAATATCAGCTTTTTCGCGGGTCAGTCCTGTCTCTTTGAATTTGTCTACATCTCTTCCTGAACGGACACCACAGAAATCTGTTGCTTTAGCAAGTTTCTCAGTCGTAAGATTAATGACAAACTCTCCGGTCTCTTTTATCATGTGATAAGAATGACGCTCCGGTCTTACTGAAATATAAACCATCGGAGGATTGGTACATATGGTTCCTGTCCATGCAACCGTTATAATATCATCTTCACCTTTGCCGTCTGTAACACTCACCATAACGGCCGGAAGCGGATACAGCATATTACCCGGTTTCCATGTCTGCTTTGTCATTTTTCGCCCTCCGTCTGTTTATACGTAATCGCCGCCGCTCATCTGTGCGGCTTCCATCAGTGGCGGGATCAGCTGTTTCTTACGTGATACCACACCTTTCAGATAAATCGTGCCGTTTTCCGGCTGCATTTTAAATGCATTTACCGCCATCTCTTCACTTCCCTCACCATAGAAAAGAAGTTCCGTGGACTGTTCTATAATATTCGTAAGCATAAAGTAAACTCTGGATACTCCGTGTCTGCCACATTCGCTGACCATAAACGGAAGCAGTCTTTCTTTGATTTCTTTAAGTTCATCTGCATCCATGGAACTGATCTGTCCCACACCGAAGCAGACATCTCCCTCTGCGATAAATTTCTTGTAATCCTGATAAAAAATTTCCTCAGGAGATTTATCTTTCAGATTGCTTCCTGCCTTAAACATCTCACGCGCAAATTCTTCGATGGAAATATCTGCGATCAGTGCAAGTGCTCCTGCCGCCATCTTATCCTGCAGTGTGCAGGTTGGAGAACGAAACATCAGGGTATCGGAAATGATTGCTGCGCAGAGAAGTCCCGCGATTTTTGATGGAATCTCAAGCTTCTGTTCGCCATACATCTGGTACATGATCGTGCCGGTACAGCCAACCGGCTGGTTGCGGAAACTGATCGGCTGCATCGTCTGCAGTGTTCCAAGTTTGTGGTGATCGATGATTTCCATAATCTCAGCCTTATCTATATTATCTACAGCCTGGTCTTTTTCATTATGATCTACGAGAACCACTTTTTTCCTGTGCATGTCAAGGAAATTACGACGTGAGATCGTACCTATACATTTTCCTTTTTTGTCAATGACCGGGAATGCACGATGACGGTGTTTGATCATCACATCCTGAATATCATCTGTAAAATCTTCGGTTTTAAATGTTACGAGATTTTCGGTTTTCATAATATATTTCACCGGAATACTCTGGTTAATAAGACGTGAGATCGTAAATGTATCATATGGTGATGAAATGATGATGATATCTTTCTCATGTGCCAGCTTCAGGACTTTTTCTGTCACTTCGATTCCAAGTCCGACGATGATACAGCTAACATTCTGCTCAATTGCCTGCAGATGGTCTTCTTCACGGTTTCCCATGATGATCATGTCATTTTCTTCGACATATTCTTTCATTTTATCCGGGTTGGCAGTTGCTACCATGATCTTTCCCTGAACAAAATAACCGTGTCCGTTACCTTCGACCACCTTTCCTCCGATAGTCTCGGCAATTCTCTGATACTGCGTCCGCGCACGGGAAAGAAGATAACTGTCGGTCGTATCCATGTAAGTTTTGGCAATATCACCGATTGTGATCAGACCTTCCAGAGTACCGTCTTTTTCTCTGATTGGGAGCGAAACGATGCTGTTTTCCTGCATCAGATCCCATGCATTTTTCAGTGACATGCTCTTGTTTGCCTCAGGACTTAAACGAATATCCATATCCTTTACCTGTGTACCGATATTGCTTAAATATCCCGGCGGCTGCACACCAAAACGGTTCAGTACGTATTCTGTTTCTTCATTGATCTGTCCTGCACGCTTCGCAATATATTTGCTGTCCTGTGTGGTTCTGTTTTTGATATCACAGTAAGCTATTGCTGAGCAGATAGAATCTGTGTCCGGATTCTTATGTCCGATAACAAAAATTTTTTCCTGTTTTTTCATAAAAATAAAAACCTCTGAATATATGTTTCTTAATCTAATTTAATATTTGCAAAAAGAGAGCCAAGTGACGTTGTTGCCTGCTGTCCGGCATCCGGTACTTCATATACCTCTTCTTCGATTTCCTTTGCCATCATGTCAGATGCTTCTTTGATGCTGAGACTTAACTTGCCATCTTTGATTGCAGTTACTTTAACTTTTACTTTGTCGCCGACTGCCAGCACTTCGGATGGTTTTTTGATTCGTTTTTCACAAATCTGGGAAATATGAACCAGTCCGGAAAGTCCGTTTCCAAGGTCAACAAAAGCACCGTACGGCTGAAGACTTTCTACAGTTCCTTCTGTTACCAGTCCAATCTCAAGGTTTGAAACTTTATTTTTTCTTTCTTCTTCCGCTTTTGCTCTGAGAATTTCTTTTGCGGAAAGAATCAGTTTCTTGCTGTCCTTATCTACATCAATGACCTGAACCTGAATCGGTTTGTTCAGATATTCTTCAGTATCTTCTACATATCCAAGTGCAAGCTTTGATGCCGGAATAAAACCACGTACACCTTCTACATATGCGATTACACCAGCATTTGTAATTCCCTTAACTACTACATCAATAACTTCTCCGGATGTCTTTAATTCTTCCAGTTTGTCCCATGCAAGAATGTCAGAAGCTTCCACTCTGGAAAGAAGGATATTTCCATGACCGTCATCTTTGCGTACGACTGTTGCAGATACCTCATCTCCTTCATGTACTTCTTCTTTGATATTAAATCCCGGCTCTCTGCTGTAATCTTCTACCGGAATCACACCTTCTGCATAATATTTCAGATCAAGGATTACTTCTTTTTCATCTACACTGATTACCGTTCCTGTAAGAATATCGCCTTCTTCTATTTTTTTCATAGATTCTTCCAGTTCTTTTTCGTAATCTTTCATTGATTCAGCCATGATATTTCGTTCTCCTTTACTTTTTTTTTATTATATTATAACACCAAAAATAAAAAAAGCCCCAAAATAGGGCTTTATAAACGAGGAGTGCCCCGGCAGTGGTTTACCGGGGCGATTATTATGAAAAAATTTATGTGTAATGAAGAACATTACAACGTCTGTTTTGTGTAGCTCTTTCGAACTGCACTTATCATATCAATTAATTATGAACACATTATGAACAAGCAATGAATCTTTCGTGTATTTGCACAAATTTCAATATTTATCTCGTATTTTTTTATAAAATTACTACATATTCTTTTTTCACATGGATTTTTTCATTTGTTTATTTTATATAATTTTCTCTATTACTTAGTTCAACAAACTTTTTGCGATGTCGATGAGTTTTCCGATAATGCCCTTGACATCATCTTTCGTAATTCCAAGACTTTCGAGTTTATCATACACCTTTGTGATCTGGGATCTCAGCTCTGTTTCATCAAGGTTCATATTTTTGAATTTGTTGTATAACTGAACCAGAGTGGATTTCTCAGAATCGGTAAGTGATACACCAAGTCCGCTTGCTGCCACATCAATAGCACTGCTGATTTCCTCATCGGATACATCAACCTGTCCGATTGCATCTTGTGCTGCAACAATAATGTCTACTACTTTATCCGGATCAGAAAGAAGATCATCAATTCCGCTGTCCTCCAGAACTGCTACTGCCTGATCTACTGCATCAGATGTTGTATCTGCATAAACCATTGCCGGTGTCATGCAGGTAAGAACTCCTGCAAGAATAATTGCGCTTAATTTGTTTATTTTCATTTTAATTACCTCCTGAATCAACTGCCTTTTTGGGTACGCTCTGCATTATAGCACACTTTTTATCATCTCTGTAAAATTCTTTTTCATTTTTACGCCACTTTTTGCCATACTCATTCATAAAAGCTTCGACAATCGTTCACCATTTTTTCATAACTTAAACACGATTCCATCATATTTTCCGGATATACTAAGACCATAAAAATAATACAGCCAACATTATTTTTATAAATTTTCTTTTTCATATGTTGATTACCAAAAGGTAATTAACTCTCCTTCCTTTTAAATTAAATAAAATAACTATAAAGGGCATCCGACCAATAACCGGATGCCTTTTATAGTTGATTTTATTTGCTTATTAATTATTTTTTATTTCATATCGTGGAAAATATCGGACAGTTTTGCGAACTGCTCCAGTGTCAGTGCCTCTCCTCGAATATTTAACGGAAGTCCGCACTCTGTAATTGCTGATTCTACCTGCTCTTTTGTATAATTCAGCTCCTGAGAATTCTTAAGACCATTTGCAAGTGTCTTTCTTCTCTGGTTAAAAGAAGCACGGATAATACGGAACATCAGCTTTTCATCCTTTGCCGTAACCGGCGGATTCTGATGACGTGTCAGCCTGATCACCGCACTCCCAACCTTCGGTCTCGGCATAAAACAGTTCGGTGGCACATTTGCCACGATTTCCGGCTTCGCATAATACTGGACTGCCAGTGATAAAGCACCGTAATCTTTGGAACCCGGTCCTGTCTGCATACGGTCTGCAACTTCTTTCTGTACCATGACCGTTATCGAATCTACCGGAACATGACTTTCAAACAATCCCATAATGATCGGTGTCGTAATATAATATGGCAGGTTTGCCACGACTTTGATCGGACGTCCCTGATTTTTTTCATCTGCGATCTTACGGATGTCCGTCTTTAAAATATCTCCGTGGATCACATTGACATTATCCCACTCTTTCAAAGTATCTTTCAAAATAGGAATCAGTGCATCATCTATTTCTACTGCCGTCACTTCCCTTGCAGAATCCGCAAGATACTGGGTCATCGTTCCGATTCCAGGTCCGATTTCCAGTACAAAATCATCTTTTGTGATTTCAGAAGCCTGTATGATCCTGTCCAGAACATGTGTATCGATCAAAAAATTCTGACCAAACCTTTTCTGGAACACAAATCCATACTTTTGAAGAACTTCAATGGTATATTTTGGATTTCCGAGATAAGGTCTGGTCATAATTTCCTCCTGATGCATGTTTTTTTAATTAAAATCTTTTTCGTAAAGTACTTTATATCCGTCCTGATTTACTTTTTTCTTGGATATAAGTTTACGGATACCGCCTTTGGATTTCATGATTGCATTGTCAATCATATCTTTGACAGCACCGATATTCATCGGCTGGTCCTCTTTCTGACTTGTACTGATAAGGTTGTACAGTGCAAGCATGCCCATCTGATCGATCGTATATCCATTTTCTCTTGTGTACACTTTTGCAAAGTTTACAAGTTCATCATTGGTGAATACCGGAATATTGATCATAGATGTAAACTTCGATGTAAATTTCGGGAATCTCGCAATCAGCTTGCGCATACCGATTTTTTCATCTTCAATGATTACGATCAGTCCGTCTGTGCGGAATTCCATTGCTTTATTTAACTGCTCGACTGTTTCTTTTGTGAGCTGATTCGCATTTTCGATAACAAGGAAACCACCGGACATCTTCTTCACGATTTCTGCAATATTCTTGCCATTGATCTGATCAGCAAACACATAGGCAACCTTGGATGCTTCCAGATTGAGTTCTTTACAGATTGCAGGAATCAGTCCGGAAATCAGGCGTGTTTTTCCTGTTTCACGAGCACCCATGACGATCACGTTACCGGTTTTTGAGGTCTTGTCTGATGCATTGATCTGTACATCATACAGTGCTTCGACAATCTGTTCTCTCAGTCCCGGAACTTTTGCAAAATAAGTAAACAGTTTTTCTTCATCCTCAGTCAGTTTTTTCTCCCGCGGAATAATGTCATCTGCGTTATTGTCCGGCTGCATGGAATCAATGAAATGTTCCAGTTCTTCTTCCTGTGTCAGAGGTTTCGCTGATTTTTCCTTTTTGGAATGTTTTACTTCTTTCACCGGAATTTCAACTGTTTCTGCAAGATCATCCTCATCTGTATTTCTTCCGACAGGACCGTTCATAAACTCATCTTCTGCACTCTGAAGGTCTTCTTCTGTCATAAAGTCATCCGGATCTTCTTCCGGTTCCAGTGCTTTAACCGGTTTTTTGGGCTGAATCGGATCTTTTGGAATCTCAATTCCCTGTTCGCTTGCAGCCGCAAGAATTGTATCTTCAAGATTAAAATCAAATTCTTCATCAGAATCTTCTTTATCCATTCCCGGAAGACAGATATTCGGTGCCTGTGGGATTTCTGTTTCGAGATGAGCATCCACATTGAAATTCTTCATGGATTCCGGAATTTCAAGCTCCGGCATCTTAAATTCAGTCTCATTTTCCGGTGCAGCCGCTTTCGCTTCTTCGGCTTTGTCCTCAGTCACCGAGGCCTTCTCCTCTTTTAGAACTTCCTGTGCTTCTTCCTCCGAATCATTCTTGATTTCTTCTTCTGTAAATTCTTCGATTCGTTCTTCTATATCACTGAATACAGACTGTCCTGGATTTTTCGGTGCATGAATCACCGCATCTTCTGGTTCAAGCTCCGGAACATTAGTCGGCTCTTCCTCCGAAGAAATGTCTTTGATCATTTCTTCCTGCACTTCTTCTGCCGGTGTCTCAGATTCTTCCTCGGTCAGCTCTTCGCTTTCCTCTTTTCGCTTGCCGCTGAAAATATCACGGATGCCTTTGGAGATTTTTTCCTGAAGACTTTCTGCTCCGTTTACATCACGTTCATCAATGCGAACACTCTCGATTACCGGCCTCTCATCCTCTGCTTTTTCAACTTCAGATACTTTCTGTCCTTCTTTGTCAGTATTTAATTCGGCTGCTTCTTCTACCGTTGTAAGGTTCGGAATAAACTGTTTGTCATATTTTTCCTTTTCTTTTCCGGTCAGCATACCCATACGATTCTTAAGATCCAGTGCTTTCATGACATATTTGCCTTCACTGAACCAGAGAACCATCTCATTACAGAGATCCAGACATTTCTCTGTATCACCATTCTGATAATACAGTTTTGCCAGTTCGTAAGACCATCTTTCTGTAAATTCTTTTTCTTTGTATTCTTCCAGAATCCTGATCTGCTGATCAAGCGGAACCTGCTTTTCTTTGCTTATTTTATAATTCAGAATATACCGGGTACTGTCATTAGGGGCAATTTCCAGAAATTCTTCATAAAATTCCTCTGCTTCCTGAATATCCTTCATCTTGAGGGATACTTCAATCAATCGGTATAAAATGTTTTTGCCAATAGGAGCTCTGTGATAAGCGAGAAGAAAAATCTCCTTACTGTCCTCGTATCTTTTATTTGCTGCGTAAATCTCACCTACAACACATAAAGTACGGACATTCTTCACACGACGCCAGTCAATACTGTCTACAACTTCCATGGCATCCTTGTAATTTTTCTTTTCTACAAGGCGATTTATTTCTTCAAGTTTGATCCGAAATTCCTCTTTATCCAATGTATTCACCAACTTTCCAATAGTTAAAACCAGTGTATCATAAGCATACTTGCTTGTCAAAATACTTTAGCCGCTTACCGGATTATAAACTTCTCCCTTTATGACTCTGAAAACCTTGTTGATATGAAACTGGTTACTGACAAAATCATCCAGGCCGGTACAGGTGATCAGTGTCTGAATATCATGAATACAATCCAGAAGGTACGTCTGCCTGTTGCTGTCCAACTCTGAAAGTACATCATCCAGCAAAAGTATCGGCGTATCTTTAATTTTTTCTTTCACAAGATAGATTTCTGAAAGTTTCAAAGACAGAGCAGCCGTACGCTGCTGTCCCTGGGATCCGTATTTGCGTATATCAATCCCATTTACCACAAAACTCAGATCATCTCGATGCGGTCCTGCGGATGTCATCTTCATTCTGATATCTCGTTCTCTGTTTTTCTTTAAAACATTTTCAAAATCTTCTGCTTCCGTACTCGGCTCATAAACAACTTCCAGATGTTCAATTCCTCCGGTCAGATTATGGTGAATATCCTGTATTACCTGATTCAGATCACGAACAAAATCTTTGCGCTTTTTGATAATCTTTGTGCCATACTGCAGCATCTGCATATCCCAGATATCAAGTGTCTCCTTCAGAGAAGGATTCATATAAAGATCCTTCAGAAGGCGGTTTCTCTGGTTCACTATGTGATTATACCCGGCAAGATCAGTCAGATAGATCTGATCAAGTTGACATAATTCCAAATCCATAAACCTTCTTCTCTCACCTGGACCATTTTTTATAATATTCAGGTCTTCCGGTGAAAAAAACACAAGGTTTACAATACCGAATAATTCTCTGGCTTTTTTGATCGGCAGTCCGTTGATTGCAACGCCTTTTGCCTTATTTTTACGTAGGTGCATATCTATTTTGTAAGAAAGCTCATCTTTCCGGATCATCATCCGAATGTGAGATTCTTCTTCTCCGAACCGGATGATCTCTTTGTCCTTGCTTCCTCTGTGAGATTTTGTCGTCCCACAAAGATACACCGACTCCAGAATATTAGTTTTTCCCTGTGCATTATCTCCGTAAAAAATATTGGTTCCTTTATCGAAGTCAAGCTGCAGATTCTGATAATTCCTGTAATTTTTAAGCTCTAACGATTCGATATACATATTATTTGATTACTTTTATTTCCTGATTTTCATATGTGATCACATCGCCTACATAAACTTTGCGGCCTCTGCGCTCATCCACTTCTCCATTTACCTGAACCAGACCATCCTGAATCGCATATTTGGCTTCCACACCATCTTCCACAACTCCTGCAAGTTTCAAAGCCTGTCCAAGTTTGATAAATTCATCTCTGATTTTGATTTCCAAATCCATTCACCTCTTATTATCCTGACTGATTAACACTTACATTATCTGCTCTGATTCTGGCTGATATTAACCGGAAGAATCAGATATGTGTAGTTTTCTTCATCATCTCTGATAAAGCATGGTGCCTTCGGATTCATCAGATACATATTAATCACTTCATCATCGATAACTTTCAAAGCATCGATGAGGAATTTCGGGTTGAATCCTATCACGATATCTTTACCGGATTTTTCAATATCGATCTCTTCATTCATGGATCCCATCGCAGAATCAATCTTAAGTTCCATACTGCCATCTGTGATTTCGATAACGATCGGCTTTTTGTCACCTTCTCTTACAAGCAGAGTTGCACGATCGATACAGTCAAGAAATTCTTTTTTGTTGACACTGACTTTTGTATCGTAATCACTGGAAAGCATTTGATCGATACGGAAATATTCACCTTCGATCAGCCTAGATACGACCATTGTCTGGTCAAACTCGAATAAAATGTGGTTCTTTGTAAAATAAATGCTTACCTGATCATCGATCTCACCAGACAGGATCTTGCTGATCTCACTGAGTGTCTTTCCAGGAACGACAATCTTACGGTCGGAATATTCTCTCTTAAGAGGCATCTTTCGGATAGAAATACGGTGTCCGTCAAGAGAAATAATTTTCAGACAGTTATCTTTGATTTCGAACAATTCACCAGTCATCAGACGGTTGTTTTCATTCACTGCAATAGAGAAAATAGTCTGGCGAATCATCTCTTTCAAAGTAAACTGAGATAAAGTAAGAGAGTCATCTTTTTCAATAACCGGAAGGTATGCAAAATCCTCACCTGCTTTTCCGGGAATGGTAAATTTTGCTTTTTCGCAGATAATTGTTGCTACATAATTGCTGTCAGTTGTAATGGTTACATCATTATCCGGAAGTCTTCGTATGATTTCATAAAAGATTTTGGCATCAAGGGCAACCATACCTTTTTCTTCGATGTGTCCGTCTACGATTGTTTCAATACCAAGTTCCATGTCATTGGTTGTAAATTTAATCTGGTTTGTGGTTGCATCCATAAGGATACATTCCAGGATAGGCATTGTTGTCTTAGAAGGAACAGCTTTCAAAGATATATTTACGCTTTTTAAAAGATTACTTTTGGAACAGATGATTTTCATGTGTGTGTAACTCCTTTCTGTATCGGAATCGGCCTTATAAATAAAAATATATAAAGAAATCCGCCGTAGCCGCCTTAGGGGGGTGTGAATATGTGAAAAAGTCTTTCAAACCTTGAAAAACGGGGATTTCTTCACTGTATAACTTCGTGTAAAAGTACTTTCAAACTTTGAAAATGTATGTGGAAAAGTCATTTAACCCTGTGGATTAATTTTTTTCTTAAGTGTTTCGATCGAGTTTTTGAGGTTATCATTTACCTTTAATTCATTCTCGATTTTTTCTATCCCGTGCATAACTGTAGTATGGTCGCGGTCACCAAGATTTTTTCCGATTGTTTTGAGTGAAGTGTCGATAATATCACGGCACAGATACATTGAAATCTGGCGTGGCATAACGATTTTGGAGCTTCTCTTGTTTCCGCAGAGGTCAGCGACAGTTACGTGATAGTGCTCTGCAACAACGGAAATGATATAATCCGGTGTTATCACTTTCTGTTCATTAGGAGAAATGATGTCTTTGAGTGCCTGTTCTGCCAGTTCGAGTGTAACTTCTTTCTTTTCGAGCTTGGAACTTGCCATTACTTTATTAAATGCTCCTTCCAGCTCACGAATGTTGGATTTTATATTGGTAGCGATGTATTTGATAACTTCTTCGCTGATATTATAGCCTTCCATTTCTTCTTTTTTGTGAAGAATTGCCATTCGGGTCTCATAATCAGGCAGTGTGATGTCTGCAATCAGACCCCATTCAAATCTGGAACGGAAACGTTCTTCCAGGATTTCCATATCTTTAGGTGGTTTATCAGAGGAAATGATGATCTGCTTTTTCGCACTGTGAAGGCTGTTAAAAGTATGGAAAAATTCTTCCTGTGTAGATTCCTTTCCTATAATAAACTGAATATCATCGACAAGAAGTACATCAATATTTCTGTATTTTTCGCGGAATTTGGACATAGCGGAATTATTTCCGTTACGGATTGTCTCGATCAGCTCATTTGTAAATTCCTCACTGGTAACATACAGAACCTTGCTGTTTTCATCGTGCTCGATAATGTAATGAGCGATGGAATGCATAAGATGGGTCTTGCCAAGTCCGGCGCCTCCATAAATAAAAAGCGGATTGTAGGTGTCTCCCGGAGATTCTGCAACAGCAAGGGCTGCCGCCTGGGCAAATTTATTGTTGTTACCGACGATAAAGGTATCAAAAATATATTTGGGATTCAGATGAGCTTCTTCGCAGCGGCGGTCAATGTCAGATATCGCTGTAGATGCAGATGTATTATCATAAGAAGAAACTTCTTTTTTAGGGGCCTCATCAGGAGATATAAATTTGACTTCACACTCTTCCATTCCGGTTATTTCACAGATCGTAACCTGAAGAAGAAGTTTATACTTTTTATTAAGAAGATTTATTAAAACAACCTGCTCGGATGGTACCAGAATCGTGATCACATGATCCCGGACATCGTAGACTTTCAGCGGTTTTAACCAAGTATTAAAGGCAACGTCGCCCACGTCATAATCTGCTTTGACTGTCTGCAGAATTTTATCCCAGTTTTCAATAACTTTATCCATGTTTCTATCTCCCGGTTTCTTTGAAAGTTTATAATATAGGTCAAAAGACATAAATATCCGTTTATATATTATAATAAATTCTTTTGTTTAGCAATGATTATTTGAGGGTTTGCGTGGGGAAAATTAAAGAAAAAAAGAGAAGTTTTCCACGTTGTCCACATGTGTATAACATGAAAATGGTGGATAAACGCTCATGGGTTTACATAAGTCTGAACGATGTGGAAAAAATCCTATGGGGATTGTGTATAACTGTGTCCACATAAAAAATATTGTAAAATAAAGACTTTTTTTAGGGGTATGTGTAAAATTAAGTCGTCTTTTGGGGATAGATTTAGTGTAAAAAATGAAGTTATCCACAAGTTATCCACAAGATGGTGGATAACTTTACGTTAACCATATCTTTCCACATTGGCATGTGGGTACTTTTGAGAATTGAAAAAAAGCCTGATTTTGTAGAATTTTTTAAGATTTTTGCTTGACGAACAGGGGTGTTATGAATATAATTGAAATGATGTTCTATGAAAATATTATGAATAAGGTATAATAGATAAAGGAGGTGCTTTACCTATGAAAATGACATTTCAGCCAAAGAAAAGATCCAGAGCTAAAGTTCATGGATTCAGAGCTCGTATGAGCACAAAGGGTGGCCGTAAAGTATTAGCTGCCAGAAGATTAAAAGGAAGAAAACAGTTATCAGCCTAAGATATAAGACCGCAGTTATGTGGTCTTTTCTTCTATAATAAAAGAAGGGGGATTCGATGAAATACTCAGAGTCCTTAAAGAAAAACAGAGATTTTCAACAGGTTTACAAGCGTGGAACATCAAAAGCAAATCGGTATCTGGTGATGTACGTGCTGCCAAATCAGCACATGAAGAATCGTCTGGGAATATCAGTAAGCAAAAAAGTAGGAAATAGTGTGGTCCGCCACAGAATCACCAGACTGGTAAGGGAAAGCTATCGTTTAAATGAATCTTTATTTAAAAAGAATCTTGATATTGTCGTGATAGCCAGAAACTCTGCAAATGGTACAAACTATCATGAGATAGAGAAGGCATTTATGGATCTGGCGAGGAAGCATGGAATTGCAGGAGATAATGTAAATGAAGAAACTTCTTATTAAACTGATACGTCTCTATCAGAAATATATATCACCGATGAAGAGAACAAAGTGTCCTTATATTCCCACCTGTTCTCAATATGGTTTGGAAGCAATCGAAAAATATGGTGCATTAAAGGGAGGATTACTGGCAGCTTGGCGAATTTTAAGATGTAATCCTTTTTCTCATGGAGGATATGATCCTGTACCATAAATGTATAGGTGGAGGTGGCTCCATCAGATTATCCAGGAGGAACTAGAAAATTGGAAAGTATGATTTTGGCTACTAAGAGTGGTACCCCGATCATTGGTCAGATCGCAGTAGTGATGGGATGGATCATGAATGCAATCTACAAGGTTCTGGATGCAGTTGGAATTCAGAATATCGGTCTTTGTATTATTATTTTCAGTATACTGATCTACCTTTGTATGACTCCTCTGCAGATCAAACAGCAGAAATTTTCTAAGCTGAGTGCGATCATGCAGCCTGAGATCCAGAAGATACAGAAGAAATATCAGGGTAAAAAAGATCAGGATTCCATGATGAAGATGCAGGAAGAAACACAGGCAGTATACCAGAAATATGGTGTATCTGCGACAGGAAGCTGCGTTCAGCTGGCAATCCAGATGCCGATCCTGTTTGCCCTGTATCAGGTAATCCAGAACATTCCGGCTTATGTTGGAAGTGTTTACAATGTATTTAACGGCGTCTGCACAAAAATCCTTGCAGTAGACGGATTTACAAATATCATTAATAACTTTATCACAGATAACAAGATGACACGAGTAAGACAGGTTACGGAAAATGCAGATTCTATCGTAGATTTCCTGTATGCTCTGTCTCCGTCCCAGTGGGAATCCTTACAGAAGATCAGTCAGTTTTCCGGATTTTCTGATCAGATCAGCAAAACTGCTTCTGAAATTCAGAAGATGCAGACTTTTGGTGTACTGAACATTGCGGATCAGCCACTGAGCTATATTAAAACAGGATCTCTGATCCTTATCATTGCAGCACTTGCAATTCCGCTTTTATCATGGGCAACTCAGATGCTCAACTTAAAACTTATGCCACAGGCAGCAACACAGAACGGAAATGATGGCAACAACGCAATGGCAAGCTCCATGAAGACTATGAACACAGTTATGCCGCTGATGTCAGCATTCTTCTGTTTCACATTCCCGGTAGGTCTTGGTATTTACTGGATTGCCAGTTCAGTAGTAAGAAGTATCCAGCAGCTTCTGATAAACCGTCATCTGGACAAGATGAACATTGATGATCTGGTAAATGAAAATATGAGAAAGATGGAAGCCAAGAGAGCTAAAGAAGGTCTTCCGCCTCAGAAGATTACCAATCAGGCACATCAGAGTGTTAAAAACATCAATAAAATTGACAAGGGCATGAGTGGTACAGATGAAAACAGCCGTGCGAAGAAGGTGGAAGATGCTTACGAAAAGGCTTCACACGCAAAAGCCGGAAGTATCACAGCCAAGGCAAATATGGTAAGAGATTTTGATGCACGTAATAAGAAGAAATAAGTAAGAAACAGGAAAGGAAGGCGGGGTTTTATCATGGGCGAATATATGCAGTTCTCAGCAAAAACCAAAAATGAGGCAATTACCAAAGCATGTATTGAACTGGGTGTATCCAGCGATCAGCTTGATATTCAGGTAGTGAGTGAAGGCAGCTCCGGATTTTTCGGAATCGGAAGCAAACCGGCGATCATCAAAGCTCGCAAAGTAGAAGAAAGTTCTGAAGAAAAAGAAATCGAAAAAATCGTGGATTCTGTTAAAATCGATGCTTTTAAAGAAGAAACTGCGAAAGAAGTACAGAAACCTGCAGTGAAGTCTGTTTCTAAAACACCGGAAATCAAAAAAGAATCCGGTGCAGAAAAGGCAAAAGAAGAAAGACAGCCAAAACCGGCTAAAGAAAAACTGGTCAAAGAAAAAGTTTGCAGAGAGAAACAAGTCAGAGAACAGAAGGAAAGACCTGCAAAAGAAAAACCGGTCAGAGCTGCAAAGGCAATAGAGATTATTACAGATCCGGAAGAAATCAAAGATATCGAAGAGAGAGCACTTGTATTCCTGAAAGATGTATTTGGTTCTATGGATCTCGGAGAAGTAACGATCACTTCCAAATACAACACAACAGACGGCTGTCTGGAAGTTGATTTCGAGGGCGAAGACATGGGCATCCTCATCGGTAAGAGAGGACAGACACTGGATTCTCTCCAGTATCTGACAAGCCTTGTAGTAAACAAAGGAAAATCCGATTACATCCGTGTAAAACTGGATACCGAAGATTATAGAAGACGTCGTAAAGAAACTCTCGAAAACCTGGCAAGAGGAATTGCCTACAAAGTCAAAAAGACAAGAAAACCGGTAGTACTTGAGCCGATGAATCCTTATGAAAGAAGAATCATCCACTCTGCACTTCAGGGAAACAAATTTGTTGAGACAGTCAGTGAGGGAGAAGAACCTTACCGTCACGTAGTTGTAAAATTAAAAAGATACTAATATGTGATTTTTAAAAGATGTTATTCTAGGTGAAAGCGTGAATAACACGTGCTTGACGTGTGCTTTTTACCTTGAATAACATCTTTCTTTTTCAGGAGGAAATATGGACGCTACAATTGCAGCAATTTCTACAGCTATGAGTGCTTCGGGTATCGGTATCGTCCGCATCAGCGGAGAAAAAGCAATGGATGTGATTGCGAACATTTACCGTTCCAAAAACGGCAAAAAAGATATCCGTGAAGCAGGAAGCCATACGATACATTATGGTTTTATATATGATGGAGAAGAAGTCGTAGATGAAGTATTAGTTATGATAATGAAAGGACCTCACACATATACAGGTGAGGACACTGTTGAAATAGATTGTCATGGCGGCGTATATGCCATGAAGAGAGTTCTCGAGACGGTACTGAAAAACGGTGCCATCATTGCAGAACCGGGAGAATTTACAAAAAGAGCGTTTTTAAACGGAAGACTGGATCTTTCGCAGGCAGAGGCGGTCATGGATGTCATTCAGGCCAAAAACTCAATGGCACTGAAAAGCTCTGTCGAGCAATTAAAGGGTTCTGTGCAGAAAGCAATCCGGGAGATCCGTGCAAGGCTGCTACATCAGATTGCTTATATTGAGACAGCACTTGACGATCCGGAGCATTTTGACCTTACCGGGTATCCACAGGAACTACTTGAAATTGTGGAAAAAGAGAGTGAAAATATAAGTGACCTGTTGAAAACTGCCGACGACGGAAGAATGATTCAGGAAGGAATCAAGACGGTCATCCTCGGAAAACCAAATGCGGGAAAATCATCGCTGCTTAATTTTCTGGTAGGGGAAGACCGTGCAATCGTTACAGAAATCGCAGGAACAACAAGAGATATTCTTGAGGAATATATATCACTGAATGGCATTACACTTCGAATGATTGATACGGCAGGTATCCGTGAGACAGAAGATATTGTGGAAAAGATTGGCGTCGGTAAAGCAAAACAGATGGCTGAGGATGCGGATCTGATCCTTTATGTGGTGGATTCTTCGCTTCCTCTTGATGATAATGACAGAGAAATCATGGAACTTCTTTCCGGAAGAAAGAGTATCGTGATCTACAATAAAACCGATCTGGAAGCCGCAGTGAGTATTGAAGAATTAAAAGAAAAAACAGGTAGTCCTGTCATTCCGGTATCCGTTGTGGAAGAAACAGGACTCAGACAGCTTGAAGATGAGATCAAGCGTATGTTTTTCCATGGAGAACTTTCTTTTAATGATGAGGTATATATTACAAATGCCCGCCATAAAGCAGCACTTGAAGAGGCGAAAGAAAGTCTGAGGCTGGTAAAAGAAAGTATTAACATGGGAATGGCAGAAGACTTTTTCTCCATAGATCTGATGAGTGCATACGAAAGCCTCGGACGCATCGTAGGCGAGTCAGTAGGAGAAGATCTTGTAAATGAAATATTCAGCAAATTCTGTGTAGGGAAGTAAGAAGGGAAGATAATAATGGAGAATAAAACACTGGAAAAAACCTGTGATATCGTAGTAGTAGGTGCAGGACATGCCGGATGTGAAGCCGCACTGGCCGGTGCACGTCTGGGACTTGATACAGTGATGTTTACGGTAAGCGTAGACAGTATTGCACTGATGCCGTGTAACCCGAATGTAGGCGGAAGCTCAAAGGGTCATCTGGTAAAAGAGCTGGATGCTCTCGGTGGAGAAATGGGTAAAAATATTGACAAGACATTTATTCAGTCAAAAATGTTGAACAAGTCCAAAGGTCCTGCTGTGCATTCCTTAAGAGCACAGGCAGATAAACAGGCATACAGTACAGAGATGCGAAAAACTCTGGAAAATCAGGAAAATCTGACCATCAAGCAGGGAGAAGTAACAGAACTTCTTGTCGAAGACGGAAAGATCACAGGTGTAAAACTGTATTCCGGAGCCATTTATCACTGTCAGGCAGTTGTACTCTGTACAGGAACTTATCTGAAAGCAAGATGCATCTACGGAGATGTCAGCAATTATACAGGCCCAAATGGTCTGCAGGCAGCCAATTATCTGACGGATTCCCTGAAATCTCTCGGAATCGAAATGTTTCGTTTCAAGACAGGAACACCAGCGCGAATTGCCGGAAATACCATCGACTATTCCAAGATGGAAGAACAGTTTGGTGATGAAAAAGTTGTGCCGTTTTCCTTTTCTACGGATCCGGAGTCGGTACAGATTCCGCAGAAATCCTGCTGGCTGACTTATACAAATGAAAAAACACATGAGATTATCCGTAACAATCTGGACCGTTCCCCGTTATATTCCGGAATGATTGAAGGAACCGGACCGAGATACTGCCCGTCCATCGAGGATAAAGTCGTTCGTTTTGCGGATAAAAACCGCCACCAGGTATTTATCGAACCAGAAGGACTTTATACGAATGAAATGTATATCGGCGGAATGTCCAGTTCTCTTCCGGAGGATGTTCAGGATGCCATGTATCATTCTGTTCCGGGGCTTGAACATGCAAAAATCGTAAAGAATGCTTATGCAATCGAATATGACTGCATCAATCCGCGTCAGCTCTATCCGACACTGGAATTTAAGAAGATCAAAGGTCTGTTCAGCGGCGGACAGTTTAACGGAAGCTCCGGATATGAAGAAGCTGCTGCACAGGGGTTGATTGCCGGAATCAATGCAGCAATGGAAATCAAAGGTCAGGAGCAGCTTGTACTGGATCGTTCCGAGGCTTATATTGGCGTGCTGATCGATGATCTTGTGACAAAAGAAAATCATGAGCCGTACCGAATGATGACCAGCCGTGCAGAATATCGACTGCTTCTGAGACAGGATAATGCCGATCTCCGTCTTCGCAAGAAAGGGTATCAGGCAGGGCTGATCGATGAAGAAACTTATCAGGCAGTTCTTCGAAAAGAAGAAGCCATTCAGAAAGAAATTGACAGAACCGAGCATGCAACGATCGGCGGAACACCACAGGTACAAAAACTTCTGGAAGAAAAGGGCAGCACACTTCTGAAATCCGGTACAACGATCGCCGAGCTGATCCGCAGACCGGAACTCAATTATGAAGATCTGGCACCAATCGATCCGGAAAGACCAGAGCTTCCGTGGGATGTGAAGCAGCAGGTGGAGATTAACCTGAAATATGAAGGATATATCAAACGTCAGCTCAAACAGGTAGAACAGTTTAAGAAACTGGAAGCAAAGAAAATTCCGGAAGATCTTGATTACGAAAAAGTAGGAAGTTTACGTATCGAAGCGAGACAGAAACTGGAACTATACCGTCCGATCTCCATTGGACAGGCATCTCGTATTTCCGGTGTATCACCGGCAGATATTTCCGTACTTCTGGTATATCTCGAACAGTACAGAAGAAATTCCTGAGAAAGAGAGGATAAGAATATTGGCTTATGATCTGAAAGTACTTGATAAAGGGTGTGAAGAACTCGGCATTACCCTGAATGAAGTGCAGAAACAGCAGTTTATTACATTTTATGAATATCTGGTTGAAAAAAACAAAGTCATGAACCTGACCGGAATCACAGAATTTCAGGAGGTGCTGGTAAAGCACTTTCTGGACAGCCTCGCCTGTGTGAAGGCTGTGGAAATGAACAAAATAAACAAAATCATGGATATCGGAACTGGTGCCGGTTTTCCAGGTGTTCCACTTAAGATTGCATTTCCGCATCTGGAAGCCTGCCTTCTGGACTCCCTGAAAAAACGTGTAAATTTTCTGGAGGAGACATTTGATCTTCTGAAGCTTGAAGACATCACGGCGATCCATGGACGTGCAGAAGAATTTGCAAAAAATAAATCGTACCGTGAACAGTATGATCTGTGCGTATCCAGAGCCGTATCCAATCTGGCAACTCTGTCAGAATATTGTCTTCCATATGTAAAGGTCGGCGGTCATTTTATTTCCTATAAATCCGGCACGGTAAAGGAAGAACTGCAGCAGGCAGAAAAAGCAGTAAAAATCCTCGGCGGTAAAATTCAGGATGTAGTTTATTTTAACCTTCCTGATTCTGAGATCCAGCGTTCTCTCGTCGTGATCGAGAAGATAAAAACGACGCCGGGACGCTATCCGCGCAAGGCAGGAACACCGTTAAAAGAACCTCTTGCGTAGGGTCAAATCAGCAATATTTATTTTCACAAAATCATCACAGATTTATCCTATTTTTATCACAACTTTCTCATAGAATATTCCAAGAGCAGACATAAGATCTGGCTCTAAAATGGAAGATGCTTCCAGGTACCCCCTATCTCTGTTTCACCTGGAGGTGTCTTTCATTTTGTATAGAGACAGAAATAATAAAACAATTATGTCAATGGAAAAGGAGGAGAGAATTGTGATTGAAGTAAACAATCTGGTCAAACGCTATGGAGATCATACAGCAGTTGACCACCTTTCTTTTAAAATAGAGAAGGGCAAAATCTACGGCTTTCTGGGGCCAAACGGAGCTGGTAAATCTACGACGATGAACATGATTACCGGTTATATAGCATCTACGGAGGGAACGGTAACCATTGACGGTCATGATATACTGGATGAACCGGAGCAGGCAAAAAAATGTATCGGCTATCTGCCGGAAATGCCGCCTCTTTATTTCGATATGACAGTGCTGGAATATATGAATTTCGTCGCTGATCTTAAAAAAATCCCAAAAGATAAAAAGAAATCCATGGTTGCAGAGGTCATGGAAATGGTAAAAATCACAGACATGAAAAACCGTCTGATCAAAAACCTTTCAAAAGGTTACAGACAGAGGGTTGGTCTTGCACAGGCAATTTTAGGATATCCGGAAGTGATCATTCTCGATGAACCTACAGTTGGTCTTGACCCGAAACAGATCATTGAAATTCGTGATCTGATTAAGAGTCTTAAGGAAAAACATACGGTAATTTTAAGTTCCCATATTCTTTCAGAGGTAAGTGCCGTCTGTGATTATGTACTGATCATTTCCCATGGTAAACTTGTTGCCAGTGATACACCGGAGAACCTCGGAAAACTTGCAGAAGGATCTAATACCCTGAATCTGATCGTAAAAGGTGAGAAAGACAAGATCTGCACGGCACTCGGACAGATTGAGGGTGTGAAGAATGTCACTGCAGCCGACGCAAAAGAAGAACATGCATGGAATGTAAATGTTTCCACAAATGAGGACAGAGATGTTCGTGAAGAGGTATTCTTCAAAATGGCAGATGCGAAGTGCCCGATCCTTGAGATGCAGTCCAGGAAAGTATCTCTGGAGGAAATCTTCCTTGAACTGACCGAAGACGATAAAAAAACAGACAAAAAGGAGGGGGAAGATAAATGATCGCAGTATATAAAAGAGAGCTGAGAAGTTACCTTACATCTATGATTGGCTATCTGTTCATATTTTTTATCCTGCTTCTGACTGGTATTTATTTTTCCGCATATCAGCTTGGAGCGTCATACCCACGTTTTGAATATACATTGAGTGCACTGACTTTTGTATTCTTGATCAGTGTACCGATCCTTACTATGAGAGTTCTTGCAGAAGAACGTAAACAGAAGACAGATCAGCTGCTCCTCACCGCACCGGTATCGGTAGAAAAAATCGTTCTCGGCAAATATCTTGCCCTGGTTACAATCTTTGCAATTCCGATGCTGGTCATGTGCTTTTATCCATTACTTATGACAAAATTCGGCACAGTATCTCTGGGTGCAGCTTATACGGCAGTCCTCGGATTTTTCCTTCTGGGCTGTGCAAACCTTGCAATCGGTGTGTTTATTTCATCGCTTACTGAAAGCCAGGTCATTGCGGCAGTGCTGACCTTTGTCATTCTGTTTGCTTTTTATATGATGAATGGCATTTCTTCTTTCTTCTCCGAAGGCGCAATGTCTACATGTATTACATTTGGACTTCTTATCCTTGCAGCAGCAATCATAATCTACACCATGATCAAAAACTTCCTGATCTCCGCAGTTGTCTGCGTGGTAGGAGAAATTGCACTTGTGATCGTTTATGTCGTGAATTCCAGCTTTTTCTCAGGCGGAATCCAGAAAGTACTGGATATTTTTAACCTGAGCAGCCATTTTGACAACTTTGCAAATGCAATTTTCGATGTAAAAGGAATTCTGTATTTTGTGTCTGTAATCGCAGTATGCTTATTCCTGACCGTACAGTCGATTGCCAAGAGACGCTGGAATTAAGGAGGTGGGAGACAATGAAATTTACAGATAAATTTAAAGCAAAGAAGACAGAAAATCAGGAAAATCCGGTAAACGAAGCTTCAAAGAAAGAAAAGAAACCTCTGAAGCAGAAGATCAAGGATTCCATGAACAAAAAGTATCTCAAAAATGGCTCCTACAGCGTAGTCATCAGTGCCATTTTTGTTGTGATCGTACTTGTAGTCAATATGATCGTCGGCTCACTTCCAACAAAATATACGGAGGTTGATGTCAGCAGCGAAAAACTGTACAGCATCAGTGATGATACAAAAAAATTCCTTAAAAAACTGGACAAAGATATCACAATTTATCAGGTAGTTCAGAGTGGTTCCGAAGATGAGACCATTAAGAAACTTCTGGAAAAATATGAGGAAGAATCGGATCACATTAAAGTAGAACAGAAAGATCCGGTAGTAAACCCGAAATTTACATCCGACTATACAAGTGACGATGTTGCTGCAAACAGCCTGATCGTTGTATGTGGTGACAGAAGCAAAGTGGTAAATTACAGCAGTATTTATGAATCTTCTATAGATTACAATACTTATCAGTCTACAACGACAGGATTTGATGGAGAAGGCCAGATTGACAGTGCAATTTCCTATGTGACATCAGAAGACCTTCCGGTGCTTTATACGCTGGACGGACATGGTGAAAAAGAACTGGATTCCACACTTCAGGAGGATATCCAGAAGGCGAATATTGACATTAAGTCCCTGAATCTGATCACAGAAGAAAAAGTTCCGGATGATACGGCATGTCTGCTGATCAATGCACCTACTTCTGATATTTCCGAATCTGAAAAAGATGCAATTATTGATTATCTGGAAAATGGCGGAAAGGCTATGATTTTCTCTGATTATACAGAAGAATCTATGGAAAATTTTGATGCCGTTCTTGCAAATTATGGTGTGGAAAGAACAGATGGTATCGTGATAGAGGGCGATTCACAGCATTATGCACAGATGCCTTATTATCTGATACCGACGGTCAACAGCACAGATGCAATCTCTGATTTTGCATCCAAAGGATATTATGTTTTGATGCCATATGCACAGGGAATCAAACAGACAGACAATCTTCGTGACACCGTTACAGTCAACAGTCTTCTGACTACTTCTGACAGTGCATATTCCAAGGTTGATGTCAACAGCGGCACAATTGACAAGAGCGATGATGATATTGATGGTCCGTTTGACCTGGGTGTAAGTATTACCGAAACTCTGGATGATGATAAAGAAACTCAGATTGTTTATTACACAAGTTCCAATCTCATGGACAGCCAGATCAACCAGATGGTATCCGGCGGCAACGAACAGATGATCATGAGTTCTCTGAACTGGATGTGCAGCTCTGATGAAACAGAGACGATTTCCATCCCGTCTAAGAACCTGCAGATTTCCTATCTGACACTGACTGCTTATGATGTAAGCTTCTGGAAAATTATGGTAATGGGAATCATCCCGGTTATTTTCCTTGTCATTGGATTTATGGTATGGCTGAAAAGGAGAAAAGCATAATGAAGAAAAAAACAGTCAAACTTGTTTCTGCTGTTGTGGTGCTTGGTGTGGCATGCGGTGCTTATGTCGGTGTGAATTCTTATGTTTCTTCACAGGAAGCAAAAGAGGCTGAGAAAGAGGATAAGAGTGTTGATTTCATAAGCCTTAAAGCAGATGCTGTGACAGCAGTTTCTTTTAAAGCAGATGACGCAGATGTAGAATTTGATAAAAAAGATGATAGCTGGACAGAAAAATCAGATGCAGATTTTCCGGTAAATCAGGATACTGTGGATAATGCAGTTAAGGGAGTTGCTTCCCTTACTGCAGATCAGGAGATTTCGGATGTTGAGGATTTGAGTCAGTATGAGCTGGATGATCCGCAGAATACGATCACACTGACAACAGCAGATGGAGATACAACACTTCAGGTTGGCATGGAATCTTCGAATAATCAGTATTACGTGAAGAAGGAGGACGATGATAAGAATGTCTATCTGGTATCAAGTACATCATTGGAGCCTTTTATGGGAGGATTATATGATTTTGCCGAGAGCGGTACATTCCCATCTGTTACTTCTGCAACAATCACAGATGTAAAAGTTGACAAAGAAGACGGATATGAACTTACGCAGGATGCAGATAATCTGTTCTGGAATGTCTCTGATGGAAAAGATACAGAAAAGGCAGATACAACGAAAGCAGGAAATGTGACATCGGCAATTGGTTCTCTTGCGTATGACAAATTCGTAGATTACAACTGCACGGATGATGCAAAATATGGATTTGACGATCCGTATGCTGTAGTTACAGTGAAATACACTGAAGAAGAAGCAGTGGAAAGCGATGAAGAAGATGCTGACAGCGAAGAGAGCACAGAATCTTCAGAAGAAAACACAGATGCAGATTCTGATACTGCAGAAAGTGCTGATGCATCAGAAGAAGATTCTTCCGAGGATGAGCAGGAGACCCGGACGGTTGAGAAGACACTTACCATCTATGTGGGAGATGAGACCGGTGATGACCGTTATGTAAAAGTAGATGACAGCAAAGAAGTATACACAATCACCAAAGATTCCCTGACAGATATCCTTGACAGTACAATATCTGATTTTTACAGCCTGACCGTAAATTATGTATCCGTGAATGATCTGGATTCACTGGAAATAAAGAGTGATGACGGAGATCACACAGTTGACGTTGTAAGGGAGACAGCTAAGGCTGAGGATGAAGAAGAGTCCGATACTGATACAGATACATCAGATGAAGAAAATACAGATGAAAGCAGTGCAGAGACATCTGATGAGAGTTCTGCTGATGTAGATTCCTCTGACGAAACCACTTCAGATACTACAACGACTTCATATGAGCTGGACGGAGAAGAACTCGATGAATCGGCATTTACGACCTTCTACAACAAACTCATCAATATGACTGCACAGGAGCGTCTTACCGAGGAATATACTCCGGATGGTGAGGCAGCATATACATTCCTCTTCAAAGATACAGATGGAAATGAAACTACTGCAGAATATTATGAGTATGATACAAACTTCTATGCAGCAGTCGTAGGAGATAAGGTTTATCTGGTAAATAAGATGAACGTAAAAGAACTGAATGACGCTTATCAGGATATGATAAATCGGTGAATACTTCCCCCGCGAGTTGCCCGCGGGGGATTTTTTTGATAAAATGAATCTGATTTTACTACAAGTGAGGAACGAGAAATGTTATATTTTGTAAATGACTATTCAGAAGGTGCACATGAAAAAGTTCTTCAGCACCTGATTGACACCAATATGAAACAGCTTTCCGGTTATGGCACGGACCATTACTGTGAAACAGCTAAGGAAAAGATAAAGAAAGCATGCGGCTGTGAGGACGCAGAAGTCTATTTGCTGACAGGCGGCACACAGACCAATCAGATTGTCATTGACACCATGCTGGCACCGTATGAGGGCGTTGTAGCGGCTCACACGGGACATGTCAGCACACATGAAGCCGGTGCAATCGAATTTACCGGACATAAAGTACTGGAGCTTCCGGAAAAAAACGGTAAGATCTGTGCATCAGACCTTAAAGAACTGGTAGAAACATTTTATGGAGATGATAACCATGAGCATATGGTATTTCCGGGAATGGTCTATATTTCATATCCGACAGAATATGGAACTTTATACAGCAAAAAAGAGCTGGAAGAGCTTTCTTCTGTGTGCAGAAAATATAAGCTGCCGCTTTTTCTCGACGGAGCAAGACTGATTTATGGCCTTGTCAGTAAAGAGACAGATGTGACACTGCATGATATTGCCAGGCTTTGCGATGTATTTTATATTGGCGGAACAAAAGCCGGACTGCTTTGTGGTGAAGCGGTTGTCTTTACCGGAAAATGTATGCCAAAACATTTTCTCACACGTGTAAAACAGCATGGCGCACTTCTTGCAAAAGGCAGACTCCTTGGCGTGCAGTTTGATGCACTTTTTACAGATGACCTCTATCTGGCAATCGGCAAAAATGCCATCGAGACGGCAGCAGTCCTGAAAGAAGGCTTAAAGAAAAAAGGATATCAGTTTTTTATTGATTCACCTACAAATCAGCAGTTTGTCGTACTTGAAAACAGCAGAATGGAAGAGTTAAAAAAAGACGTACAGTTTGGTTTCTGGGAAAAAGCTGACGATTCGCATACAGTGGTCAGATTTGCAACCAGCTGGGCAACCAGAATGGAAGATGTACAAAAACTTCTTTCTTTGTTATAGATTGTAAAAAAACTTTTTTTAGCGTATAATAAAGCTACTCAGGTGATAAAAAGGGAGGTAGAACATGAACAAGCACAGTAAACGACTGCTTACTCTTGTAGCACTGGCGACAACAACAACTGCCACGATCCATATTATAAATAAAGTAATTGCAGCATCCGCCTGTCTTAAGGAAATGCTGGATACAGATGTCAGAAACTATTATCATTGGCGTTTTGGCGATATTTATTATACAAAAAAAGGTAAAGGAAGCCCGATTCTTCTGATTCATGATATGCTTCCGGGTGGTTCCGGATATGAATGGACCAGAATCGAGGATGAACTTTCGCTGGAGCATACCGTATACAATCTGGATCTTCCGGGATGCGGACGTTCTGAGAAGCCGGGCATGACTTATACAAATTTTGTTTATGTTCAGGCAATCTGTGACTTTATTAAAAATGTAATCGGAGAAAAAACGGATGTCATTGTAAATGGATATTCCGCTTCCTTTGTAGTTATGGCATGCCATAACGAAAAGACATTGTTTGATAAGATCATGATGGTGAATCCGGTCAGCCTTGCCAGTCTGAAGCAGATGCCTGGCAGGAAAGAAAAGCTTCTGCGCAAATGTCTGGAGATTCCGGTATTCGGAACACTGGTTTATCATATGGTTGTATCAAGAAGTGCAGTCAATGATGACTTTATTGAGAACTATGCATTTGATCCGTTCCATCCGGATCGGGAACTTCAGGATGCATATTATGAAGCTGCTCACAGAGGCGGATGCTATGCAAAGAATGTATATGCAAATAAAGCTTCAAAATATATGAACATTGATATTACCCGGGGCCTCAAAGAGATTGACAACAGCCTTTATATCGTAGAAGGTGAAGCGGAAAATAATGGTGAAGCGATCGTAGAAGCTTACCAGAATGTCAATCCGTCTGTAGAGGTTGCGACACTTAAAGAAACGAAGCATTTCCCACATGTAGAAGTTCCGGAACAGTTCCTGGAGCAGGTTGGAATTTTCTTCTGAAATCAATACAGTAAAATGTCATAAGACAAGAGTATAGATAGCCCACAGCAGATGCTGTGGGCTTTGTTCTAATTAAGAATATATCAGAATTGCGAGTCATTCATTGAGACTTGGTTAATGATAATCATTAAGCATCGGCAATGGGGGTAATCTGTGTACCGATGCCAGAAATCTATTAGAAGCGATTATCCCTGCCGTTTGTATTTGGAAACAGCAAGGATCAGTGCGAGCAAAGCAAGAGTAAACATGATTTCGATTCCCATGGATTTCCAGATATCAACAGCAATTTTACCGGAGACGACATGATACCGGGAAAGAGTCTCGTTGATGCTTTCATACCAGTAAACAGGCAGAAACTGTGCAATCTTAAGGACTTTTTTATCCATGATATTTATTGGAACAAAGACACCTGACAGGAAACACATGCCAAGGGAAACGATGTTTGTGATTCCATTGAGCATGTTGTTGTTTTTCATAAAAAGGCCAATCAGATATGCCAGTGAAAGTGCAATTGTCAGCATAAGGAAGGTATTTAACAGGTAATACCCCAGAACTTTGGAAGTCAGGAGTTCGTTCCCATACATAATACCGGCACCGGCGACTACTATCAGCCAGAGAACCAAACTGATTGTAAACATGGCAAGCAGACCTTCGAGGTTCTGTCTGCGGGTGGAGATGGCAGATGCCAGCATACGTTTTTGTATATCCTCTTTTCGGAATGCCAGAAGGATATAGCCCATGGAGTAGCACAATACGGCCAGAAACAGATATGGAATATAACGGAAATAATACGTATATCCCGGCGTTTCGATTGTTGTTTCATCGTCCTGATACATGGTAACTTCCGAAGCAGACTGTTCAAGCGCAGCAGAGGCGGCTTCTTTCTGTGAAAATCCGGCAGCAGTATAAGTGCGGATGGAATTCAGCCATACATTTATCTGCTGGTCGACATAAAAAGAAGAATAGGATCCGGGTACTTTTGTGACAGAAAGCGGGTTTTCGTCTACAATACAGGTTTCATAAAAATCTTTCGGAATCTGCACGATATATTCTGCATTTCTGTAAAAAAGTTCCTCTTGCATCACTGTAGGTTCTGCGGAAATCTCATATACATTATGGATGGTTTTAAGATAATCCGTGAGTGCGTGAGAAAGTGTGCTGTCATCCTGATCTGCGATGGCAAGGTCGATCCGCGTCTTTTCAAAATCTTCCAGATGATCCTTTTTGGCGGATGCCTGAAGTGCCATGGCAATCGAAAAGAAAATCACCAGATAGATGCTGACCAGACCAATATTATTTTTTAATATTTTCATATAACACTTAAATACTGTCATATCGATTCCTCCTGATCAGTAAAAATGAGGCAAAAACAAGTGCAGCACTCATGACTGCCAGTGTCAGTACATTTCGATAGTAGCGAGTCGGATCATCGTATACATTAATGCAGTAAAATGCATCCGAGATAAGTGCAGCAGGATTGATGCGGTTGATGATTGGAAAATGCTTTTCTACCGAATCTTTCATCGAACTGTTCATCAGGCCTGAGAGAAAACTGCAGACCATGGAAATGGCGAGGATAACAGATACTTTGATGCCCTCACTCATTTTGCTGAGGCTGCCTACAAACAGACCTATGGAGACACCGATGAGGCTTCCGAAAAGAGAAATAAGAAGCATTTTTCCTATCTGTCCCTGGAAGTCAAGTTTCAAAATGTTTCGCAGATAAATAAGCAGGATAATGACGTCTGCATATCCGATCAGGAAAGATGCAATCTGCTCGGATAAGATCAATTTCAGCTTGTGGGTAGGAGTGACACAGCGCCTTGCCGCCAGAGCCGTTAAATTGGCCTGTAATGTGATTGCGGAGCCAAAGCCGATAAAACATCCATAGAGACATGCCATTGCAATCAGAGCGTAAAAAAACTGCGAATTCCCGTCAATTGTTTTTCCGCCCAGAGAAACCTCCTGAACCAGATTGCGAGTGTCTATCATCTGTGTAAGTCCGTTCAGAAGCCCGGATGGATGAGTTTTCAAAATCGTCCGTATGGTGTGCAGACTGTTGTTATAACTTTCCAGAATGGACTGTAGAATGCTTTCCGGGATTCCGTGTGCGTTGATCGTCAGGGAAGGCGTCATACCGGTATAATAAATTCCGGAGATTTCTTTGTTTTTCAGGGCTGCAAGAGCCTTTTGCTCTGTCAGTTCATGTATGTTGATCAGATCTGAGTCACTTTTTTGCACCTGTTCAAGATAAAAATCAAATAATGGATTGCTGGTTGTTTCTCTTACCAGAGCCACCTGTACCGTCTCAAAATCGGCATCATTGAGATTTCCGAAAGCAAAAAAGAAAAAAGTGCCGAGTATCAGAGGAAAAACAAGTGGCCAGAAAGTCATATTAAAATTCCGGAGTTTTACCAGAATGTTATATTTTATTAAATGCAGCATAAGAAATCCTTTCTGTAATCATTAATTATACAAAATAATGCATAAATATACATCATGTATTTCTCTTTATATGCCTGAAAAACCATTAATCGCGAAGCTGTTTTCCGGTGATTTCCAGAAAAACATCGTTCAGCGTCGGAAGCTCGGAAAATACTCTTCCGAAGGTGATATCCTGACTTTGCAGATAATTCAGAAGACGAATCAGATTATGTTGTGCACCGGTGCAACGGAGTACAAGAATCTGATTTTCATAATGCAGATCAAATACATGAGGAAGACTGCGGATATCCCGCAGATGTTTTTCCTCCAGAAGAATTGCTTCTACGGTGATAGTTTCGCCGGTCTTGATCATTTTCTTTAATTCTTCGGATGTACCGGAAGCAATGACCCGACCATGGTCCATAATCGCGATGCGAGTGCAGATCTGTTCAATTTCTTCCATGTAATGTGAAGTATAGATGATCGTTGATCCCTGCGCATTCAGCTTTTGAATACCTTCGAGGATTTTATTACGGCTTTGCGGGTCGACGGCCACAGTTGGTTCGTCCATGATGATAAGACGTGGTTTGTGGGCAATTCCACAGGCAATATTCAGCCTGCGAAGAAGACCGCCGGACAACTTTTTCGGGCGCATTTTGCAATAATCTTCAAGTCCTGCAAATTGGACAGCATCATCAACCAGTTTTTTACGTTTCTTTTTATCGGAAACATACAGACCACAGAAATAATCGATGTTTTCATACACGGTCAGTTCGTCAAAAACAGCAACGTTTTGCAGTACGATTCCAATCTGCTGTTTTGCCTGATAATTGTCAGGTGTCATAGGCTGTCCAAAAATTTCAATGGTTCCCTTATCATATTTCAAAAGGGAAAGAAGACAGTTGATAGCAGTTGTCTTCCCTGAGCCGTTCGGTCCGAGCAGCCCGAAGATCTCACCTTCATGAATATCCAGGCTCAGGTGGTTGAGTGCAACCAGATCACCGTATCTTTTTACCAGATTTTCTATATGGATCATAAGAATCCCTCCAGTTAAATAGTTACTTTCACATAGTAATATCAGGAATATAAACGTCGTTTATGAGAATATGAAGGCTTTTATACCTGATAACTACAGTATAAAATAAGATGCGTTCAATACCAAGTGTAAGATGTCACAAGAAAAACATGACATTTGTCACTTTGAGAGGTATGGAATATGTTATATTATTATAACAACGGGAGGAGAGAAATGGGATATTTTCAGGATACGGGAGTATTGCTGCTGTATTGTATGACTGCATTATTCTGGATAAGTGCAGACAGAAAGTTTATATTTGCACTGCTTTATGCGCTTGTCCTTTTGTGCGGAGAATATGTTCTGGAACACAGGATGACAAAGATTCTGGGTTGCGTGGCGTTTGTCGGGACTTCGATTCTTATCCCTGAACTTGTAGTATTTTATCCAGTGATGGGATATGCTTTGCTTAAAGAAAAAAGCCGGGTAGCAGCATTGACCAGTATGATTACAGGTGGTGTGATACTGACAGAAAATACATATTTGCAAAATGGGATGCTGCTGAATGTTGCCTTTGGCTGTCTACTTGCAGTACTTTTGGAAAGAAAAACGAAAAAGTACGATAAATTGGATAGAGAATTTCGGAAAACAATTGATGATGGAGAAGAAAAAACACTTCTTCTGGCAGAAAAAAACAGAGCTCTGATAGAAAAACAAAATTATGAAATATATGCGGCGACACTCCGTGAAAGAAACAGAATTGCAAGGGAAATCCATGATAATGTGGGACATGTACTTTCGCGTACAATACTTCTGACAGGGGCTGCGAAGGCTTTAAATAAGGATCAGAACCTGGAACCTATACTCGATGGACTGGACGATTCGCTTAATTCTGCAATGGACAGTATTCGTTCAAGTGTGCATGATTTACATGATGAAGCGGTTAATCTGCAGGAAAGTATAAAGGGAATTATTCGGGACTTTAAATATTGCGAAGTTGAATTGAAATACGATATGTCCAATAAAGTGACCAGTAATGTAAAATATTGTCTTATTGGAATTGTAAAAGAAGCACTTTCAAATGTAATGAAATACAGTGGTGCGACTTATGTAAAAATAACGGTAAGAGAACACCCGGCATTATACCAGTTGTGCGTGGAAGATAATGGACATGGATGTGCAGATAATATGAATAAAACGACGGGAATTGGTTTGAAAAATATGCAGGAAAGGGTGTCCACACTGAATGGAACGCTACGGATTGAGAGTGAAAAAGGTTTTCGGATTTTTGTAGTGATACCGAAAGAAATGCAGTAAATGAGGAGTTTGTAATGAAAATAGTAATTGTAGATGATGATTGTCTGGTTACAGGGGCATTAAAGACGATTCTGGAAGTGAATGAGGATGTTGATGTAGTGGCAACGGGGCTGGATGGAAGGGATGCTGTGCTGCTATACGGAGAGCACAAACCAGATGTACTTCTGATGGATATTCGTATGAAAAATATGGATGGACTGGAGGCGGCAACGGAGATTTTACACGTATATCCTGAAGCAAATATACTGCTTCTTACAACATTTCTGGATGATGAATATATTGTAAAAGCACTTCGCATAGGGGCGAAGGGATATCTTTTAAAACAGGATTATGCAAGTATTTTGTCTGCACTCCGGGCGGTCTGCTCCGGACAAACGGTTTTTGGGGCGGAAATTGTGTCAAAAATACCGGATCTAATAAGAAAGGAGGATGAATTTGATTATGCGGCTCGTGGAATCAATGAGCGGGAGAAGAAAATTATTCGATTGATTGCGGATGGAAACAGTAATAAGGAGATTGCGGCGGAGTTATATTTGAGTGAGGGAACGATCAGAAATTATCTGAGTTCGATTTTGGATAAATTGCAGTTGAGAGATCGGACGCAGCTGGCAATTTTCTATTATCAACATAAGTAGAAAATACAGATTTAGTGGATGATTTGATGAATGCAGATGCATAAAATAGTAAAAATTGAATGAATAATTATTAATTGATATGCATAGAAGTAGAAAGAATCCGTATAGATGAAACAGAGTGAACAAGGGAGATGGGAAAATAAGAAAAAGAGTGCTGAAAGGTGGGGTAAATGCAATAAAATGGGGAGAGAAGAAAGACAAATGTTCGTGATGCACAGACTGGCAGAGAAAACATAAAATTAGTTAACATAATTCATGAAATGCTTGTTGATGGGACTATCTGGTGTGAGCTGAAATAATAATTCTAACTTTATACACGCCGAAATATAATGCAAACTCACGCAGCCTCTATACACAGGACGGATGCAGGAACAAGCCCCAATTTCTACTCACTTCGCGCGCTGATAAGCCGCCATTCGCGCAAACTCGCTACGCTCAGACAGAGCGCTCGGTGACGGCAGCTAGCGCAAAGCTCGTAACGAAATTTGACCAAGGTTCCTGCATCTGTCCCGTTATAGAGGCTGCTGTATTTTAGCAATGTTTCAGGTGAAACATAAGTGAACTGACAAACTACAAGTATACGTCTTGTTGCTGCCTTATATTTGCCAATAATGAAA
>NZ_QRXT01000015.1:0-79619 GCF_003460065.1 Ruminococcus sp. AF17-22AC | reverse complement strand
AAAAAGGTCTTATTTTACCTGTGCCAATATATGGTGGAAGTTACTTTTTCATTCAACCAGATTTTGTGAATTATGAATTTGTGACTGAAATTTTATTTCGTCAGAACCCTATAATTTTCTTTCTTATCATAATCTTTATGGATTCCGTCATCTTCGTACAGAGTATAGCTGCTGCCTTCATATCCAAGCATCTTAAGCTTCTCTGTGTCAATATCCTTTACGCACTCAGCTACTTCTGCAACCGGAATGCATTTGCCGCTTCGAATAAAAAGTGGTACTTCATTGAGGGCAACATCCACATAATGAACTCCTTTTGCAAGGACTTCTTCGAAAATGCTTCCATCTGGCATGAACTTGATGAATTTCATTTCTTCCGGCAGGTAAACGTAACGACCTCTTGCGTTCTGCTCATAAACCGGTGCGATCATAATCTCGTTGCCAAGCATCAATTGGTCTTCAACACGGATTGCCATCTTATCATCTGGATAAACAAATCCAAGTGGCTTAAAGTACATATCGTCATTCAACGCAGCTTTCATGTATTCACTGTAAAGATACGGCACAAGACGATATCTGGCGTTAATGACGCTGCGGAAATCTTCGATGTTTTCGAACTGGTAACATTCCTGTTCTCTTGTTCCTTCTGCCGCATGATCACGCATCAGAGGTGTAAACACACCGAGTGCAAGGAAACGGAGCAGAAGATCTCTGGTCGTGTCGTCACCAAATCCACCAAGGTCTGCGCCTGTGTACATAAATCCACACATATTCAGAGATGGAAGCATCTTCAGATTTAAAAGAATGTGTGACCACCAGGATTTATTGTCTCCCATCCAGATTCCTCCGTAACGATGCATTCCAATATAAGAAGATCTGGAAAACATCAGGAAACGTTTTTCCGGATCAATGCGTTCGAATGCCTCTCCGGCTGCTCTTGTCATGTTATAACCAAAAAGATTATGCACTTTGTCGTGGCGGATTTTCTTACCATTTACATTGTGATAGAATCTTTTGTAATCCTCCGGACTGTTAGCAATATCTTTCATCTTTGCCTGCATAACCCACGGATGGATCTTGCCTTCCGCATCTTTTGCAAATTCTCCGGCAAGTTCTTTTGCCTCTGCAAGTCCTTCTGAAGAATAAAAGATTGCAGGCTCGTTCATATCATTCCAGAATCCTTCGATTCCCTGATCGATCAGGAAACGATATTTATCCCCGAACCATTTACGGGCTTCCGGATTCAGCATATCCGGAAAGTGCGTATCTCCCGGCCACACAGCCGCAACAAAATCACTGCCGTCTTCTCTTTTACAGAAGTAGTTGTTTTTTACACCTTCTTCGTAAACCTCGTAGCCTTTTTCCACCTTGACACCGGCATCAATAATCGGGATCAGACGAAGCTCCTGGTCTTTCATTTCCTTTACAAATTCAGGAAAATCAGGGAAGTTTTTCTCATTAACTGTGAAGTCCTTAAAATCCTGCATGTAGTCAATATCCATGTAGATCATGTCGATCGGTATATGATTCTCACGATATCCTTTTGCCACCGCACGGAAATCTTCTTTTGTTGTATAACCCCAGCGGCTCTGTCCAAAACCAAAGGCAAACTTTGGCGGAATGTAGCTGCGTCCGATCACATGGCGGAACTGTTTTACGATATCGTAAGCATTCTCACCTTCAATCACATAAATATCCAGATCTGCATTTTCGCAGGATACTTTGAGAGTGTCCATTCTGGTATATCCAATGTCAAAGGTCAGCTTTGACGGATAGTCAAAAAACAGTCCAAAAGTAGTCGTGCCGCTCACGACAATAAAATTGTGAGCTCCATACAGAGAACGTTTGTCCTCTGTATGAATTGCGTCATCTGTGCAGTTGCTGATGTAACAGTAACCCCTCTTGTTGATTCCACGGTTGGATTCGCCCAGGCCATAGACAATGTCATCTTCGTCCATAATATAGGTAAATGCAAATTCATCATTCTGGCTGATCTCTCCATATGGAAAAGCGCTCTCAGTTGTTTCGATTTTTTCGGTCAGTGCCTCCGTGTCAAACGGAGTTCCATATCTGTATTTTCTAATCATCTCTGTTTTACCTCTTATTTTTTATATAATACAAATGCTTCATATGGTTTCAAAACAATTTTACTTTCAAATACAGTTCTATCAAGATTTGTGATCAGACATTCTGCTCCTTTGAATTCTTCCGGAATATCCATCTCTGCATTTTTGTCACTGAAATTGCAGACTGTCAGAAGTTTTTCCTGTTCCAGTCTTCTTATGTATGCAAAAATCTGCTCGTTGTCACGGTAAAGCGGTTCAAATCCACCGTAAACAATAATGTCTTTTTCTTTACGCAGACGAATCAGTTTCTGATAATAATAGAAAATTGAGTTCGGATCTGCAAGCTGCTGTGCCGCATTGATTTCTTTATAGTTCGGATTCACTTTGATCCATGGAGCACCATCTGTAAATCCGGCCTGTGCAGAATCATCCCACTGCATTGGAGTCCGGGCATTATCACGGCTTCTCAGCATCAGGCATTTCATCATGTATTCCGGTGTCATAAGACCTGATTCTGTAAGTTCTGTAAAGAAATTGATGCTCTCAATATCACGATAATCTTCCAGTTTATCGAAGTAAACGTTTGTCATGCCAAGCTCTTCACCCTGATATACATATGGTGTTCCCTGCATCATATGAAGACAGGTTGCAAGCATTTTTGCAGAAGTTTCTCTGTATGCCGGATTATCATTTCCAAATCGGCTGACACTTCTCGGCTGATCATGATTTCCAAGAAACAGACTGTTCCATGCTTTGCCCTGCAGTTCTTCCTGCCATTTGATCATGATACGTTTGAACTCTTTGAAATCATATTTTTCAGTTGTCCACTTTCCATAATCACCGCTTCCGTTCTCAACATGTTCAAACTGGAATACCATATTCAGTTCATTTCTGGATTCACCTGCATATTTCTGTGCCTCTTCAATTGTTACTCCTGAGGTTTCACCAACTGTCATGATATCGTATTTTGAAAGAACTTCTCTGTTCATTTCCTGAAGGAACTCATAAATTCTTGGACCATGTACGCAGTATGGTCCAAAATCACCATAAAGGCTGTTGTTCATTTCTCCGTCCGGGAATGACTGGTCTTTTGAGATCATACTGATCACATCCATGCGGAAACCATCGATTCCTTTATCGCACCAGAATTTCATCATATCATAAACTTCCTGGCGTACTTTTTCGTTTTCCCAGTTAAGATCCGGCTGCTTTTTGGAAAACAGGTGCATATAATACATCTGCGTCTGCGGATCATATTCCCACGCAGAACCACCAAATACCCCACCCCAGTTATTAGGTTCTTTTCCGTTTACAGGATCTTTCCAAATATAATAATCACGATATGGATTATCTTTTGACTTTCGGCTTTCAACAAACCAGTTATGTTCATCCGATGTATGGTTGACTACGAGATCCATCAGTATTCTGATATCTCTTTTATGAGCTTCTGACAAAAGTTCCTCGTAGTCCTCCATAGTTCCATATTCTTTATAAATCCTGCGGTAATCAGAAATATCATAGCCATTATCATCCTGAGGTGATTCCAGCATCGGAGATATCCATAACACATTTACGCCAAGCTCTTTGAGATAATCAAGTTTCTGTATGATTCCTCTGATATCCCCTACGCCATCTCCGTTGCTGTCTTTAAAACTTTTTGGATATATCTGATATACCACACTTTCTTTCCACCATTTTTTCTCCATGTTATTGATCTCCTGTTTTTTTATTCTTGTTTTGTTTACTGATAACTGCGAATCACTCCTCTGCTGCACTGCTTCCGTAATCTACACTCTTACTTGACTGCTCCGGCAACAACACCATTCATGATCCATTTCTGGCAGAAAAGATATACCAGAAGTACAGGAATAAGTACCAGCAGATAAGAAGCAAACGCCAGGTTATAATCTACTGAAAACTGTTCCAGCTCTGTTTTTCCACCCTTTGCAGAAGATTTTCCGTCGGATGATCCGCCACATCGGACACGTCTGTCCAGTTCCCTTTCGGTAGCTTTATCATAAACCCTGTATCTCAGTAAAATCAACAGGTTTCTCGCGAAACTTAAAATCTAACCAAAGTTTTAATTTTGTTTTTATGCATATTAGACAAAAAAATAAGGACTCTGTCATTCTCTGACAGAATCCCTCTTTACCAGATAAACCGGACTTTTTATATTTAATTCCTTCAATTCTTCTCCCTGAATCAGCTGCATCAGACGTTTCAGTGCCATATGTGCTTTTTGCTGGATATTCTGATGAACTGTCGTCAGTTTTGGACGGACCATACTCGCATACATGCTGTCATCGTAACCTGTGATGGAAATCTGATCCGGAACCTTGATTCCCTTATCAAAGAAGAAGTTCATTGCTTCAATTGCATCATAGTCTGACGAAAAAGCCAGTGCCTTAGCTTCGAAGAAATGCGGTAAAAGTTCTTCGTATTTCCTGAGACGGTATTTTTTCTTACCCGGAACAACAATGTATCGGGAACGACTGCAGAATCCACCTTTCTTTTCCATCGCCTGCTTGAAGCCCATCCATCGATAATAGTCACTGTCTCTATCCGTTTCTGCAATAAACAAAGCCTTTTTGTATCCACAGGAATAGAGATATTCTCCTATCTGGTATCCTCCAGAGTAATCATCTACGCCGACATTCTGAAAGGTATATGCACCTTCAGGGTAAGCATCAATCAAAATCATTTTCTTATTCAGCTTACGTGAAAGACTGCGGTATCTTTCTTCATTATACCCAAGGATGATCAGTCCCTCAACATTCCATTTTGAAGCAATGTCTACTACATTCTGAATGTCTTCGCCACCGATAAGCATAACATAATATCCTTTTTCTTCCGTTTCCATACGGATGTTTCCAATAAGTTCTCCCACAAACGGATCCTGAAGGGACTGCATGCCATGAGCATAAGTAAACCCCAGCACTACTCCTATAATTCTGGAACCATGACCGGAAAGCATCACTGATCCCATATGCGGAACATAATTCTGTTCTTTAAGGATCGCTGTAATCTTATCAATCGTTTTCTGGGAAACTCTTTTGGTATTTCCATTTATGACATTTGATACGGTGGTACGGCTGACACCAGCCATTTCGGCAATATCCTGAAGACGAATCATCTGTTATCCGGCCTCCTTTTATATCTTGTGTATGTTCAAATTCAAATGTTAAATATTTCTTTCATAAATTATCCAGAATGTATTCCATCTGCCTCTCTTTTGTTTTCATTCCCATTTTTTCATAGAATTTTTCTGCGGAAGTATTTCCTGCCCATACATTTAATGTCACTTCATAGCAGTTCATTTTCCTGGCTTCTTCTTTTACATACTCAAACAAACTTTCGCCGATATGCTGACCTCGTGCCTGCTGGTCAACGCAGAGATCATCTATGAACATCGTTTTAAACTGCACCATATTATTTGAGAAAGGCTGTTTCTGCAATTGACAAAAGGCATATCCTACACAAACATCAGTCTCGTTCACAGCAACATATATCGGTTTTTCTTTATTTTTTAAAAGCTCTGTTAATTCTTCTACTGTATATTTTGTTGTACCGGGAATAAAAATATCCGGTCTTATGTCCGCATGGATTTGCAACACCTGCCCCAGTAACTCAATAATTCTTGTAATATCTTTTTCTTCAGCTTTTCTGATAGTCATGTTTCGCACCTCCGGTTAATACATATATTTTTTTCATTAAATCATTGAAACTGGCATTTGTAAAGAACAAAGCGGACAAGTCTACTTCAAACTCCCTGCATCCCTCAATCTTTGAGGAACTTGTTACGCTTTGCGTGCCAGATGCAGTCTGCTTTAGCAGACATATTCCTCTTGCATCTGGTCACATCCTCGCGGAGCGTTTTTGCTTTATTGGAACATTACGGAGTAATTTCCTATAAAGCAAAAACACCTTCAAGCTATTTTATTATAGCCTGAAGATGCTTTTTAATCAAAATCTCTGGTAATGTTTGTGAGCCATTTACCTCTGATATAGTGGATGAAGACCACCGGCATTTTTTCGAACTCATCCAGAGTCATTACAAAGTATACCCAGACAGGCGGCAGTTTTAAGACATATGCTGCAAGAAAGGTAAGTGGAACTGCAACAAGCCACATAAAGATGGAATCTATGATCATTCCAAATCTGGAATCACCACCCCCTCTGAAGCAGCCGCATATAAGGCAGGTATTGATGCCTTCTCCCACAAGGCGCCAGGTTGTCATAATTATAAAAATGCCAAGATAATAAATGGCCGTCTCTGTCAGTTTATCCCGATAGAAATCCAGTATCAGAGGACGAAGTGCCAGAATAATGACGCATCCGACCAGACTAACAACCATTGTTATTCTGAGCATGCGCTTTCCATATTCTCTTGCTGCATCAATGTTATCTTTACCCAGTTCCTGACTGACAATGATAGTAGTCGCATTGGCAAAACCACGACAGGCGATCGCACCAATATTTACCACCATAACAGCAACCGCATTTGCGGCAACCATATCATCACCAATATGGCCGAGGATTGCTGCGAATGCTGAACTGGCAAAACTCCAGACAACATCATTTATTACAGCCGGGGTAGCAATTTTCATAAAGTCCTGGAACAGAATACCTGATTTCGCAAAGAAGTATTTGATCCGGAATCTGACATCGGAACTTCTTAATGAATAAATGAGGCAGATCAGTACTTCTGTGATTCTGGCAATGACAGTACCAAGAGCCACACCGGTAACGCCGAGCTTTGGAAATCCAAACAGACCAAAGATAAAGGTGGCATTACAAATTACATTGACACAAAGCGAAACAATGTACGTGACAGAAGGCAGCATTATTTTTCCGATACTTCGAAGGGCGCTCATAAAAACCTGAGAGAATCCCATAAACATAAATGAAAATGAAATTACCCTTAAGTATTCACTGCCGGCAGCAATCGTATCCGGACTGCTTGTAAAGATCTTCATGATCGTAGTTGGCATAGAAAAAGAAATCACGAAAAACACGAGGGAAACGATCAGTGAGATTCGTTCCGCCAGGCCGAGAATTCTTTCTACTGTCTTTTTATCACCTTTTCCCCAGTACTGTGCACATAAAACTGAAGCACCCGTGGCCATACCATAATATAAACAGAAAAGAATAAAAGTGTACTGGTTCGCAAGGGATGAAGCCGACATGGCAGTCTGGCTTACATACCCAAGCATTACCGTATCAGCAATGTTTACCAGAGTTCCGATCAGATTTTGGATCATGATCGGAAACGCCAGTTTTGAAGCGTATTTTAAAAAATCTTTTTTATTTAGCATATATGATTTTCCTTAGTTCTTCGTATTCACAACCAATTGTATCATACACTTGCATTATAAATATATACCTTTTAGAATTATTTTTTTACAAAGTAAAAACGAGCAGCCGGTAAACTGGATTTATGCTTACTTGCTACTCGTTTGTTGTAATTATATTTCCTGTTTTTTAAATGTCAAACAGAATTTTATTGTCCATTGTTCATAATGTACTCAATAATCGTTCTACATACTTCCTGTTTTGGTTTTCCAAGAGCAACTCCCAGCTCCATATATAACAGGTTTTCTGCCAGCTGAAAATACCTGGCATCTGTAGCAGTACACTTTTTTCCCTCAGTTTTTCATTGTTTACCCATGCCGTCGGAATTTCTGGATTTCACAAAACCCGCTCCTAACTGACCGGCACTTTTATTCCGTAAATGTATATCGTACAAAAGAACCGTTATTATCGCCTGTTACTATTACTACGTCTCCATTCTCATTACTTGTGGTTTCCAAGATCGGAAATCTTCCGTTTTCTTTTACATAAGCTTCCGGACTGGCTGCCTCTGCCTCAATCAGTGTTTTTTTACTGTATTGTTCTCCTCCACATGGATTTATATCCTCAATAAAAATTTCATACTCATGCATATGTGCTTCCTCCTGGAATTAATTTTATAAAAGCGAGCAACGTATTTTTTGCTTTACTGCATGATTACGCTCCCCGCCGTTATGAATATTATAAAACTATTTTACCCTGGTTTCAAAAGCAGTTTTTACTAAAAAAATGTCTTATGTTTTTAGGCATTATTACCATATGTTTAATATACTCAAACTTCTTCTACTGTTATTCCATGTTCTTTTTTTCCTTGAGATATCGTTTTATATTTAGGCTCCAGAACAAAATTAATGCTTACAATATTACTATAATTTTGTTCTGCAAAAACCGTCCCCATTCATTGACTTTTTCCTTTTTTCAGATCTTCTACGATTTCGTTATAGCGTTTTTTGTTTAATCGATAAAAGAATAAAACAATTGCCGTAACGATCCACAGAATTCCCGGTATTGTCGAGAATGCATGCTTCATGATTGCAATTACTTCCGGATTCTGTGCCTGATTTGCTATATAACCATATTTTCCAAGCAATGCTGCGAGAAGCGCGGTGCCAATCGCCATTCCGATTTTATTTCCAAGAGAAACAAAAGCATACTGGAATCCATCATTTCTAAGTCCCGTCTTCCATTCACCATATTCCACACAATCCGGAATAATTGCATAAATTGCTGTATTAAACCCAGAGAAAAAAAACTGTGTAATCCCTGCAAGCGCATAAAATGCAACTGGTGATTCTTTGACATTAAAGAAGTACATTGCCAGCATTGCAATACCTGTGAGTAACGCAAAAATCGATGCAGTTCTTCCTTTATTATTCAGCTTCCGAAATACTGGCTGAAAGCATGCCGCACCAATAATGGACGGAATGATAATACACATAGAATATGTTGTATAATAAGAGGCATTTCCCTCTACATAAGTAAAATAATATAAAATATCTGCATTTCTTCCATATAATGTAAATCCAAACAATACCTGCCCAACCAAAGCCAGAAGATATGGTTTGTTCTGCATAACTGCTTTCAACTGTACTTTTAATGAGATTTTTTCCTTCTCAGGAATTACTACCTGTTCTTTTGTCTTTGCGAAACAGAAGAAATGACAGGCAGCAAAGATGCCTCCATAAATGATTGCAACTAACAGATAACCACTCTTTGCGCTGTTGCTTCCTAGCTTACTGATCAGGGGAACTGTAACAATATTAATGATTCCTATCGCAATCATTGCTGACACAGAACGGGAAGTATTAATCTTGGCACGCTCATCAATATCCTGTGTCATAGCACCACAGAGTGTTCCATATGGAATATTTACACAGGTATAACCTAATACCAGGAGGCAATAGGTTATCACCATATAGATAATCTTCGCTGTATTTGACCAGTCTGGATGTGCCCAGAAAGAAAGCACCAGAAGAATTGCTGTAATAGGCGCAGCTACAAGAAGCCATGGACGATATCTTCCCCATCTTGTATGCGTCTTATCCGTCAGACCGCCTACGATTGGATCATTGATCGCATCCCAGAATCTTGAAAAGAGCATCAGGGCTGACACTGCAGCCATACTGATTCCAAACACGTCTGTATAAAAAATCATCAGAAAATTACTGACAAACATCCAGCTGAAATTACAGCCTACATCTCCAAATCCATATGCGATCTTACTGATCAGTGGCACTTTCCCATTATTACTTTCGTTCCCCATATCTTCCTCCCTGTCAGAATGTTGTTGGAATTCTATTTTTCCTGAACGTTAATGATAACCTTCATGGTAGTCTCGCGGTTGTCATCAATATACTGATATGCCTTCAGATAATCCTTAAATGCAAATGTTTTGGATATCAAAGGTCTTAAATGTACCTTTTCATCATTTACAAGTGTGATTCCATCGATATAATCATCGTGACGATACATCATAGTACTCTTAATATCCAGTTCATGATCATTTGCGACTGCAAGATCAATTGATGCCATGCCTGCAAATACAGCTACCAGAACAATCACGCTTCCTTTTCTTGCATATTTGATAGCCTGTCCCATTGTGATATTATTTCCTGCACAATCATAGATCACATCTGCTTTATCCGGTCCAAATGCTTCAACCATTGCCTCCCCGAAATCTTTCTCTTTTGTATTTACACATACATCAATGCCGCATTCCTTCGCTTTATCCAGACGAAGATCACTGACATCAGTAATCATAACCTTTGCTGCTCCCATTCCTTTCGCAGCCTGTGCAACCAGATTTCCAATCGGACCAGCACCAAGAACTGCAATGTTCATTCCTTTTAAATCGCCCATCTGCTTCACAGCATGTACAGCTACAGCAAGAGGCTCGATCATTGCACCTTCTTCATAAGACATCTCTTCCGGAAGCAGTGTTACCTTGGATGCATCTACTGCAAAATACTCTGAAGCAGTTCCTGTTGTCTGGAATCCCATAACCTTCAATTCTTCGCAAAGATTGTATTTTCCGTGACGACATGGATAGCAGTGTCCGCAATAAACCTGCGGTTCAATTGTTACTTTCTGTCCCTCCCGAAAAACTGAAGCATCTTTTCCAACTTTTACGATTTCTCCTGATACTTCATGTCCCTGCGTAACCGGATATTTGGTAAATGGATGTTTTCCATGATATACATGAATATCAGATCCACAGATTCCAATGTTCATGATCTTGACCAATACCTGATCATCTTTTATTTCTGGAACCGGAACTTCTCTGAAAATAATTTCTCCTGGATTTGTCATTACCTGCTGTAGCATAATTAATTCCTCCTTTATTTATTATCTTTTATTAATCGTTTTATTAAAGTAATTACATTATTATTCACTTGCCAGTATTTGTCAATATCCTTTTATTCACTTCTGCCTATTGCACAAGTTTGTTCCTCTGATTTTATGCATTTTTACTACAATATTAAGGAGTAATTTCCTTCAAAGCAAAAAATCCAGAAAGAAAACACTCTTTTCTGTGTTTTCTCCCTGGATTTTAAATTTATGATGCTGACATCATGATTATATATTTTTTATAAATTCCTGCAGGAAATGCTTTGCCGCCCCCACTGCAGATGCCTCTCTCTTGTAAGAACACATTTTCAGATATCGCACATCATGGTCGAAACCATTATATTCCATTACTTTTTCTCCTAATGGAATCATATACTCTGTAAGATATCCTCCAATTTCACCTCCCAGAATAATATCCATATCATATGCCATTCGTAAATTTGATATCAAAATTGCCAGATTTTTCAAATATTCCTGCCAGAGGTCTTCTGCTTTGGTTTCCTTATTTTCCAAACTCTTCATAAACTCTTCCAGTGTCTGGCATGTTTCATCTGTCAATGCACTCGCTGCACAATAAGCATCCGCACATCCCAGCTTTCCGCAATAACATTGCTTTCCTTCCGGGACCAGAATCATATGCCCAAATTCACCGGCTTTCTGATTCTCTCCCTGTATTAATTTTCCATCAATACAAAATGCTCCACCAAGAGTATTATTCAGAGACAGATACAGTGCATTTTTATATCTGTCTAAATCTTCTGCCATCATTGCTGCATTTGCATCGTTCACAAAATATACAGGAAGCGAGAATGTCTGCTCAAGAAAACCAAGACCATAGTTTTCTAATTGAAGCGCATGTGATTTGATCAGTATTCCATCACCTGGCTTTATAATTCCCGGAACAGAAATACCAATTCCAAGAATTCTGTCCTGATTTTCTACATCTGCAAGAAAATGATGCAGTTCTTCTTTGAGCCGTGAATAATAAGAAGCTTCTGTTGAAAATTCCAGCCGGATTCTTTTATACTTTTCAATTTCGGATTTCAGATTTACAAGCACAAACTCTACATGTTTTGCAGTAATTCTAATTCCAACTGCATAACGATATGCAGGATTGATACTGATCATTTTTGCTTTTCGTCCGCCTGTAGATTCATACTCTCCCATTTCAACTGCAATTCCACTGGCAAGCAGCTCATTTACATTAGACAAGACCGTTGGCATACTGAGATTCAGATTCCTGGACAATTCCACTTTAGACGTTGCCTTATGATTTATAATATAATTGATAATTTGAAATTTTGTACTGTTTTTCTTTTCCGTTCCTGCCATCTCAAAGTTTCCTTTTATAAAATATTTTATAAAAGAATCTTACCTTTTCCGAATGGATTTGTAAAGTCACTTTTGTACAAAAAACATTATACTCCGCTTATTCCTCTCCAAGATAATATCTGCCATACGCATCTGCTGCCTTAATTGCTGCAAATACACTCTCCGGTGTAACTGTAAATGGCATATTGTGAAGTGTATCCCCTTCTGCACAGGGCGGCTTTGGCAACTTCCATCAGGGTATCAAAGCAAAGCTCTGCAGGTGCCATAGCAGCACCTGTTGTGTTACCTCCTGCACGGGAAGTTGCTTCACTTCTCTGGCATGCTCTTGCCTCAAAATAAGTTGCAAGTGCATCACCCATACCTGCTTAAAAATCTTTCGTTCATCTTTTTTTCTTTTCAACTTATTTTTCAACTGCCCTGAATGTAAATTTGATCGGCTGATAATCGCCTGTTGTCAGTGGTAATGGCAGACCCGCGTTCATAAGTGCCGCACCTGTATACACTTTTCCAGTAACAACATCTTCATATTTTATATCTGCATCCAGACCCTGTGGGTAGAACAGATAGATATGTGGATTTGCTTCGCTGTGAAGTCTGACTCCGCATACAACAGTCTCTTTCTTATCCTTGGAAACAAACTGCCAGAGCACATGGTTGTTATTTTCAAATGGATTCACAAGACGATAGTAATCCCCGGTCTGCACTAGATGTTCCATCTCTTTATATTTCAGAATCTGCTCTCTTGCAATCTTTTTCTCTTCTTCAGACATCTTTATCAGATCCAGCTCGTATCCGAAAGTTCCTGCTGATGCTACGATTCCTCTTGTCTCAAACGGTGTGATTCTTCCGGACTGGTGGTTCGGACATACACTCACGTGAGACCCCATTGCACTGATCGGATATCCAAAAGATGTACCGTACTGAATCTTCAGTCTGTCGATTGCATCTGTATTGTCACTGCACCAGATCTGCGGAGAGTAATAAAGCATTCCGGCTTCAAATCTTCCGCCACCGCCAGAGCAGCCCTCAAATAAAAGATCCGGATATCTCTGAACGAGACTTTCCATCATTTCGTAAACTGCAAGAACATATCTATGATAAACCTCTCCCTGACACTCTCGCGGAAGTGCTGCTGAGAAGACATTATCTACGCTGCGGTTCATATCCCATTTCACATAATCCACTTTGCATGCATCCAGAACACTGAATATCTGATTCATGACATGATCACGAACTTCTTTTCTTGTAATGTCCAGATTCAACTGATGACGGCTTCTGTTCATGGCACGTCCCGGAATTTTTAATGCCCAGTCTGGATGTTCTCTGTAAAGATCACTGTCCTCATTGATCATCTCAGGCTCCACCCAGAGTCCAAATTTCAAGCCGAGACCATGGATTCTCTCTGCAAGTGCCGGAAGTCCGCCTTTGATCTTCTCTTCGTTTACTACCCAGTCGCCAAGTGCACAGAAATCATTGTCTCGCTTGCCAAACCAGCCATCATCCAGAACAAACATATCAAGACCGATATTTTTCGCCTCTTCTGCGATATGATACAGCTTATCTGCGTCAAAATCAAAGTATGTAGCTTCCCAGTTATTTACCAGGATCGGTCTCGGCTGCTCCACATATTTACTGCGGATCAGGTTGCTTCTGTATGCATCATGATAATTTCTGGAAAGCTTTCCAAAACCTTCTGCGGAATATGTCATGATCACTTCCGGAGTCTCAAAAATGTCTCCGTTTTCCAGAGTCCATCTCCATAGACATTGCTTTTTTTACTGTGACCGGAGCGGTACCTGTATTTTCCAGACGTACTGCTCTTGTGATCACATCAAACTGTGGAAATACGCCATAGAGAAGATGAGCTCGCAATCCGCTGGCATGATCTTTCAGAACGATTTCCAGAGTTTCTGCCTCATCTTCCCTTGCAAACATTGCCGGAAGTCCCTTGAGACTGTATTTTCCTTTTGAGATCTCATATGACTCATATTTCAGATTTGCAGTGTCACTTCCGTCCGCCTGCTCTGTCTCCAGACCATTGATACGATAGTCTCCATTTCCATATGCTGTATATTCCTGTGGAAGTGTATCCAGAGAAAATGTCTTATCTTTTCCTGCTTCATAAGGATTTCCGGAAAATCCTCTGTCCACACCAATGATTCGGTCTGTGATGAGTGTATCTCCTACCGGACTTCCATAATACAGATGAACCAGAGTATCATACTCTCTTACCTGCATCTGATAAGTGCTGTTCTTTGTTCTTAATTCAAATACCCTTTCTTTTTCGTGATACTTAATCCATTCCATAGTCTGTACCTCTCGTTTATTATTGTTATTTAGGATTTTTAATCCTGGTATCATTAGAAGACGTATTGATCCGGTTCTGTATCTTTCACAAACTCTTCCCCGTCATCCTGGGCAAAATACGGGCGGAACAATTTCCACATAAACCATGAATCTGCATAAGCTGTCAGTGAAAATCCCACCATCGGCCAGATCAGCATATATACCGGGAAAAGTTTGGCGTCTACAAGTGTCATTGTCATTGGCAGGATTGTAATCACTGCCAGAGCGCTTTTTTCCATATGGATCAGCACTCCGGCTGCCAGCATCAGAATCCAGATAAGTGTCGACTGTTTAAAATTCTGTTTGAAACTCCTAAAAAAGTCATGAATTACTCTGATATCTCCATCTTTATGGAGCTTTAATGTACAGTAGAATAATGCAATGGTCGATGCCCCTGCCTTTTATCACTTTTAATCATTTATTTTTTTAAAGTTTACCACCTGATGTTGCAATACCTTCGATGAACTGCTTCTGGAAGATCATATACAGTACGATCATTGCTGCTACTGTAAGTTTTTTCATATTCATTCTCCTTTTACTTAGTCGTTCGAACGTCTCTTTGTAAGTATTATTATACTTTTTTATTGCTTTAATTAAATAGACTAATGTAAAATATACTGACAGTGCTACCTTCCGCTGTCTTGAAAACCTCAAAGAGGGATCACTGGATATCAGCCTGATCCACACAGGCAAAGAACATTGCTCTCCCGGTCATATCTGCTCAATCCCCAGAGATGAATTTATCATTCATTTTGTACTGGATGGTGCCGGATTTTATTCTGCCGGCGGTCAAACCTGGAGTCTTACTCCCGGACAAATGTTTATCATTTATCCGAATGAGCCAATTACATATGGTGCAGATGAAACTCATCCATGGACTTATGCCTGGATAGGTTTTCGTGGAATCCGTGCTCATGCCCTCGCACGTGAATGTGGATTTTCCAAAAATCAGCTTGTTCTTCCATCACCGGATCAAAAGCTTATCCTGAAATATATCGATAAAATGCTCTCTCATAAACAGCTAAGCAAAGCCAACGATCTCAGACGGCAGGCTTATCTGATTCTTCTGTTGGCTGAACTTGCAGAGCATCATGAAAAACTTGCAGCCCAGAACCGCAAACCCCTCAAATATGCCTACAGCACCAGTGTTTATGTAGAACTTGCCATAGAATATATCCAGGAAACGTATCACCAAGGCATCGGCATCTCGGATATTGCCGGCAATATTGGGATCAGTCGTGCTTACCTTAACAGCGCTTTCCAGAAAGAACTTGGAATGTCCGCACAGAATTTCCTGATCAACTATAAGATGCACAAAGCTGCCAACCTACTGGTAAGCACCAGCAAATCTGTTAAAGAAGTCTCTAATTCTGTGGGATATGAGGACCAGCTGGTCTTTTCCAAGGCCTTTAAAAAGAAATTCGGCATGAGCCTCAAGAATTATAAAACTCACAAAGAAATGATGGACAAATATAATGAAAAGCAGACAGATGATCCTGTGTGATCATCTATCTGCTTTTTTATCTCTACTCTGCAATTAAAACATAGATTCTGGATTCATAGTCAGTACAAGGCAGATCTTCGTTTGTCGGTTCTCCTGCCGTCACATCTGTAGTAAGTAACCCCAGATTCATCAGTTCATCTCCATAGTTCTCAGTTCCGTTATACTCATTTTTATAAATAAGATCCGGATCCAGTCCCTGCAGGCGAACTCTGGTGAACTCTGCATTTACAACATTTCTCTCTCTGTACCAGAATACAAGTGCTTTTCTCTTATCCTCGCTTACAGTCATCCACACTGTCTCATTTCCGTCAAACGGACTCTTAAGTCTGTAGAAGTTTCCAAATTGGATAAGCTCTCTGTATTCTTTCATAAATATGATCTGTGCTTTTACCTCTGCGATTTCCTCATCTGTTAATTTATTCAGATCCAGTTCATATCCAAAGGTTCCAAAGTACGCTACATTTGCCCGAGTATGCAATGATGTGATTCGGTTTAACTGATGATTCGGAACTACCGAAACATGGCTTCCCATAGAACTTATCGGATAGCACATGCTGGTTCCATACTGAATCCTTACACGCTCCGCCGCATCAGTATCATCACTGATCCATCCCTGTGGTGCATAATAAAGCATTCCCGGATCAAATCTTCCCCCGCCGCTTGCACAGGATTCAAACAGAATCTGTGGAAAAGCAGTGGTTAATCTGTCATACAAATTATAAACTCCCAGAATATATCTGTGAAATACCTCCCCCTGACGATCTGCCGGAAGTGCCACAGAATAGCATTCGGTAATGCTTCTGTTCATATCCCATTTGATGTAAGATATTTTTGACTCTGAAAGTATCTTGTACATCATATCATAAATGCAGTCCACAACTTCTTTTCTGGAAAAATCCAGTACATACTGATTTCTACCGTGGCAGGAAGCTCTCTGAGGTGCATGCAGAATCCAGTCCGGATGTGCACGGTAAAGATCAGAATCTTTATTTACCATTTCAGGTTCAAACCACAGTCCGAATTTCATTCCCATTTCTTCTATACGGTCTGCCAGACCTTTGATTCCAAATGGTAACCTCTCTTTATTCGCTACCCAGTCACCCAGTCCCGTATAATCATTGCTTCTCTTTCCAAACCAGCCATCATCCAGAACGAACAGCTCTACTCCACATTCTTTCGCTTTTGCTGCTATCTCAACCAGCCGGTCTTCCGTAAAATCAAAATAAGTTGCCTCCCAGTTATTATTGAGAACCGGTCTTGGCCGGTCTCTCCAATAGCCTCTCACCAGTCTCTTCTGATATAATTTATGGAAAGTCTGGCTCATTCCATTTAATCCCTGATTTGAAAATACTACCACTGCTTCCGGCGTCTGAAAGCTTTCACCACAGTCCAGCTTCCAGTCAAAATTCTGTGGATTGATACCTGTTGTAACACGAGTTGTATTATGCGTATCCACCTCTGCCTGCATTCTGTGATTTCCACTGTAAATTAGAGAGAATCCCATGACTTCCCCGGATGTTTCAGTTGTCGATGGCCGTCTCAACACAATAAACGGATTATGCTCGTGTGAAGAATTTCCTCTGATGCTGCCAACTGCCTGAATTCCCTGTTCAAGTTTACGTTCTATGATATGGCGTTCCCTTGCCCATACACCAGAAAACTGCATCCACACATAATCACTGTCCGGCAGATCAAGACTAAGACTCATTGCATTTAACAAGTGTACTGGAGCGATTCCCTCATTGATAAATCTGGCACTTCTGGCCAGAATGCCTTTTCCGGAAAAAATGCTATAGAGAAGCTCCAGCACTATGCCTGTCACCTCATCCTTCAGTCGCAGACACAGAGTCTGGGCTTCCTCTGGTTCTTCCACATAAGTAGCCGGAAGACCTGCAAGCTCCGGTTTGCCATCTGTGATCTCGTGACTGATATATTTAAATTCTGAGATTCTGCTTCCATTCTCCTGCAGGATCTCAACAGCAGGATTACGATAATCAGATGTTCCGTATACCGGATACTCCAATTTCAGATGTTCAAGTGAATATTTGCGGTTTCCCTCATAGACACACGCTGTCATCGGTCTATGCTTTGATTCGATCAAATATGAAAAATCTTCTCTGTCATGAATTTTTTTACCAAAATACAAATTTCCGATATGTCCATTTGAAAGCACACAAATGATATAGCTGATCTCCTCATTAAACAGATGAAATGTTTTTGATCCTTCGTGGAAAATAATACTCATATCCTTTCCTCCGTCACTTTGAAATTATCAATATGATATATTAATTATTATCGTATGTCCATCGTTATAACACTGCTTCCAGTATTTATAGGTCTGTTTTTATGGAATCAGTTGCCAGATTCTCATTTAGTATGTGTGGTCGCAACAAACATTGATCCCAAATCAAAAATCAGGGTGCTGTAGCCAGTGTCATCTCTGGACTTGTGATCGACCTGGATTGGCTGTTAACTGGTCTGACCGTTTCAACTGGCGTATTTGAAATTGTTTCAGGATTCTTTGGAAGCCTGATTGTAACTGTTATTGTTGCAAAACTAACTACTGAGTTATCTTTGTAAAAACGACAACCCCAGTTTCATAATCCCTGCGAAAACCATAACCCCTATAGGATTCATCTTTAATTTTTGCAGCAATGCAAAACATATCACAAAAATTATCATCAGACTCCAATTTGTATTTATCAATTTAATGGCTGCATTCCCCCAGAATGCAGTTATTAAAATTGATATACCTGCAGAAGCGATCATCGCTATGACTGCCGGTCTTAAAGCATTCAATATTCCCTGCAGCATTCCCATTTTTCTATACTTCAAATATACTTTCGCAATGATCATAACGATCACACAGGATGGCAGGACACATCCTCCTGTAGCTACAATTGCTCCCGGAATCCCTGCAATTTTGATTCCAACAAAAGTCGCCGCATTTATTGAGATTGGCCCCGGAGTCATCTGAGAGATCGTAACCAGATCTGTAAATTCTGATATATCCAGCCAGTGATGGATAGTCACCACCTGTTCCTGGATCAGCGGCATTGCCGCATATCCACCTCCAAAGCTGAACATTCCCACCTGCAAAAAACTTACAAACAAATATAAATAGATCATTTCTCTCCTCCCTTCTTTGAAAGGAAGGTTCTGATTACACCAATCATTCCACAGACAATGATTATATATACAACATTGATCTTATATACGCACGAAGCTGCAAATGCTCCAGCCATGATCAATAGCGAAATCTTGTCTTTTTCCTGTGCAATTCCCACACCCATTTCATAAACCACTGATGCAATCACAGCTCCAACACCAGCCTGCATTCCTTCAAGTATCTGACTGATAAAATAACTGTCACTGAAAGAATGATAACCAACTGATATCACGGAAATGATCAGAAACGGTGGAATGATCGTTCCCAGGATTGCGGTCACAGCACCCAAGATCCCAGCCAGTTTATATCCAATAACAATTGCACCATTTACTGCGATCGGCCCTGGTGAAGATTGGGCAATTGCAACCAGATCCAGCATTTCATTCTCATCGATCCAATGATAATCATCCACAAATTTCTTTTTCATCAAGGTCACGATCACATAGCCGCCGCCAAATGTAAATGTGCTGAGATATAAACATGAAAAGAATAGTTTTCGTAGTATACTTTTCTTATTTTTCACAAGTTTTCCCCTTCTCAATCCTATACTTTCATATGAACTCTCGTAATTCATATCTAGTATACCAGAATTCGGTTCATAAAGAAAAGCCCCTGGCATTTTGCCACAGACTTTCTTCTTATTTATGGAAGATATTTCACAGCCTCATCTTTAGAAATTACTCTCTTTTCTGTTTGTCTGCTCTCTGCCAGTCCCGGAACCACCTGATTTTCTCCGTCATGAGCAGTTAATCCGCTGACATGCACTCGAGAACAAAGCGGACAAGTCCGCTTCAAACTCCCTTTACATAAAAAAGGAAGCCGTTATTCACGGCTTCCAAGTCTTTCTTTAAAATCCATATAACCAAAATCTGTAAGCTGCTGCATCGTATTGTCAGCACGTCTGAGCCAGATATTAGGCAATGGCATTCCATTAAATGTATTGTTTTTGCAGGTAGTATAGATGGCCATATCTCCAAACATAAGAATATCTCTGTATTCCGGGAGCTGCCTGAATTTATAATCCCCGATCACATCTCCTGACAGGCAGGTCGGTCCGCCAAGGCGAACTGTGATCCCGTTTTCTTCTGTCTCATCTGTTCCCAAAAGCGGTGGAAGATAAGGCATTTCCAGTACATCCGGCATATGACAGGCTGCGCTGGCATCTACGATCGCGATCTGTGTCTCTCCGTTTTTCAGGACATCCAGTACGCTGGTCAGCAGAAAGCCTGCATTTAATGCCCACGCTTCTCCGGGTTCAAGATAAACCTCTGCCTTCCATTCCTCTTGTACTGTCCGGATACAGCGTTCCAGTCGTTCAATATCATAGCCTGGTCTTGTAATATGGTGACCTCCGCCAAAATTGATCCACTTCACCCTGGAAGCAAAATCACCAAAATGCTTCTTTACGGAAACAAGTGTTGTCTCCAGATCATCGGAATCCTGCTCACAGAGAGTATGGAAATGAAGTCCATCGAGTAAATCCAACAATTCAGGATTTTTCTGAACTGCTTCATCCCACTGTGCTCTTGTTGTACCCATACGGCTTCCCTGAGCACAGGGATCATAGATATCATGTCCTTCCTGGGTAGAACATTCCGGATTGATCCGCAGTCCGACGCTCTTTCCTGCTGCTTTTGCCCTTACACCAAAACGCAGAAGCTGAGAGGGTGAATTAAACACAATATGGTCTGCATACCGGAGAAGTTCTTCAAATTCATCTGCCCGGTAACCGGCACAGAATACATGAACCTCTTTTCCCGGCATTTCCTCTGCCCCAAGTCGTGCCTCAAACAGCCCGCTGGCCTCTGTTCCTGCAAGATATGGTTCAAAAAAGCGATAGCAGTCATAATTACTGAATGCCTTCTGTGCCAGGAGCATCTTACATCCTGTCCGTTCAGATACTTCACCGAGCAGCTTTGCATTTTTTATAAGTGCTTTTTCATCCAGAATGTAGCAGGGTGTTTTTATGTTCTGGAATTCCGGCGGAATAATTCCGCCGGTGGCTGTAAACGGAGCTCTTTTATCCAATCCGCCCATCAGTCTACCAGCTTCGGATCATGACTTTCACTGCGTGGCAGACCATAACGGTCAAGAGCATCCAGAAATGGATCCGGATCAAATTCTTCTACAGTATATACACCTGGTCTGACCCATTTTCCTGTCAGCATCATAAGTGCTCCACACATTGCCGGAACACCTGTTGTATAGCTGATTGCCTGACTTCCTACTTCGTGATAGCATTCCTGATGATCACATACATTGTAGATATAGTATGTTTTTTCTTTTCCGTCTTTTACACCGGTAAAGATACAGCCAATATTTGTTTTTCCTTTTGTACGTGGTCCAAGGCTTGCCGGATCCGGAAGCAGTGCTTTCAAAAACTGGATCGGAACGATTTCCTGTCCATTGTACTGGATCGGTGTTGTAGAAAGCATTCCTACATCTTCAAGACAACGCATGTGATCCAGATAGCTCTGTCCAAAAGTCATGAAGAAACGGATACGTTTTACACCTGGGATTGTTTTTGCAAGAGACTCAATCTCTTCATGGTGGAGCAGATACATATCCTTGTCGCCAACCTGGTCGAAGTTATATTCTCTCTTGATATCCATCGGCGGGATTTCCACCCAGTGTCCATCTTCCCAGTAGCTTCCCGGTGCACTTACCTCGCGAAGATTGATCTCCGGATTAAAGTTTGTCGCAAATGCATATCCATGATCACCGCCGTTGCAGTCCAGGATATCAATTGTATCAATCTGGTCAAATTCATGCTTTAATGCATAGGCACAATAAGCCTGTGTAACACCCGGGTCAAATCCACATCCAAGAAGTGCTGTAAGTCCTGCATCTTCGAATTTTTTACGGTATGCCCACTGCCAGGAATAATCAAAGTATGCGGAAAAGCCTTCTTCTTTGCAGCGTTTTTCATAGATGGCACGCCACTCTGGATCATCGGTATCTTCCGGCTCATAGTTTGCTGTATCCATATAATTTACGCCACATGCCAGACACGCATCCATGATTGTCAGATCCTGATAAGGAAGGGCGATGTTCATTACCAGATCCGGTTTATAGCTGTTGATCAGTTCGATCAGCTGATCTACATCATCTGCATCCACCTTAGCTGTAGTAAGGACAGTTTTTGTCTTTCCTTTCAGTTTTTCTACAAGCGCATCACATTTTTCCTTTGTACGGCTTGCAATACACATTTCTGTAAATACCTCATCAACCTGGCAACATTTCTGAATTGCCACACTGGCTACTCCACCGCAGCCGATCACTAATACTCTGCTCATAATTCTTCTCCTTTTTATGTTGATATGTTACTGTTTTCTCTTAATGTTGTTTTATGATATCGGGACTTTTGACCCTGGTATCATTCTATTTTGCAATTGCCAGAAGCAGTTCACGAAGAACCTTGCAGGCTGTTGCAGTTGAAACACCACTCGCATCCAGCATGGGTGCAAGTTCATTGACATCTGCCCCTACCACATTTGCCTGAGAAACGGTACGGATTGCTTTAAGAAGCTCTAAAAAGCTCACACCTCCCGCCTCCGGAGTTCCTGTCCCCGGAAATACCGATGGATCCAAGCAGTCCAGATCAATTGTAAAATATACCGGAACCTGTTTCTCTTTCAGTTCTCTGATGGTCTCTTCCAGTCCTTCAAAAGTAAACGGATGAAAATCTGTATGTCTGGAAGCAAACTGAAATTCTTCCCTCGCTCCGCTTCGGATACAGAACTGATGGATATGGCCATCTCCCACAATTTCATGGCATCTGCGAAGAACACAGGCATGACTTAATTTTGCTCCGAGATAATCATCTCTTAAATCTGCATGAGCATCAAAATGGATAATATGAAGATCCGGATATTTTGCGGCTACAGCACGCACCGCTGCCAGTGTTACCAGATGTTCTCCTCCAAGAAGCAGTGGGAATTTTCCTGCTCCCAGGATTTCTTCTGCTCTCTTTTTAATGTCTGAAAGTGCCATTTCACTGCTGCCAAAGCAAAGCTCCAGATCCCCGCTGTCAAATACGCTGATGTCCATAATATCTTTATCCTGATACGGACTGTAGGTCTCCAGGCCAAAGCTCTCATGGCGCATGGCTGATGGGCCAAATCGGGCACCCGGACGAAAACTTGTTGTAGAATCAAACGGTGCACCATAAAGAACAATGGATGCTTCCTCAAAACTGCTTTCGCAGCCGATAAAGGTTTCTATATTAGGTAAAATCATAAATTAATCCTCCACTTCTTTCAGCATGTCTTCCAGAAAAGCCGGAAGATAAAATGCCCCTTTATGGAGTCTGGTCGTATAGTAGCGTGTACGAAGATTTAATGCGTTCCAGGCCTCTGCATCCAGATCATCTACCGGATGATATTTTTTACTTGCAAATCCGAACAGCCAGTAACCTGCAGCAAAGGTTGGGATATGTGCCTGATAAACACGGCTGATCTGGAAAGTGCTGGCAATCCTTTTATGGCTGCGCTGCATGGCATGTGCATCTTCTGCATAAAACGGGCTTCCCTGCTGGTTTACCATAATCCCGTCATCCTTCAGTGCATTGTAACAGTTTCCGTAAAATTCACGGGTAAACAATCCTTCCGACGGACCAAACGGATCAGAGGAATCCACGATGATAAGATCATATTTTGCTTCACATCTTCGGATAAATCTCAGCGCATTTTCATAATGAAGATGAACTCTTCTGTCATCCAGTCTGCAGGCATTTCCCGGAAGATAGGCACGACAGGCCTCAACAACCATCGGATCCATTTCTACCAGATCAATATGACGCACTCTGTCATATCTGGTCAGTTCACGGACAACGCCACCATCTCCGGCGCCGATCACCAGAATATCTTTTGCTTCTTTATGGACCGACATCGGCACATGCGTGATCATCTCATCATAAATAAATTCGTCACGCTCTGTCAGCATTACATTTCCGTCCAGAGTCAGCACACGGCCAAATTCCGGTGTCTCAAAAATATCAATTCTCTGATACTCACTCTGTCTGGAATAAAGATGGCGGTTTACCCGGATACTGTGTTTCACATCCGGTGTATGAAATTCTGAAAACCACATTTCCATTGTCATTCCCTCCCTGTCAGAACATTCAGTCTCAAAATATCAGGATCTTCAGGTCCCGTCATGTTACAGCCCTTTGCCTTGGCATATTCAATATAATCCAGGATCTCTGCTGTGATACGTTCCCCCGGTGCAAGAATCGGAATTCCAGGCGGATAGCACATCACAAATTCACTGCAGACCTTACCCTCGGTTTCACGAAGCGGCAGACTGCATTTATCCGCATAAAAAGCATCCTGCGGGCTGGTCACTACCTGAGGATCAATATATTCCTGACTCAGAAGTCCTGAACCATCTGTCTGAAAACGTCTGCGGATCTCTGCGAGCGCACTCACAAGCCGCTCTACTTCCTGTGCACGGTCTCCTATGGAAAGGTAGGCAAGAATATTACCGATATCTCCAAACTCTATCTGAATATCATATTCGTCACGCAGAATATCATACACTTCGATTCCTGCAAGTCCGATATCCAGCGTATGTACGCTTAATTTAGTTATATCAAAATCAAAAACAGAGTTTCCGTTTACCAGTTCTTTGCCAAACGCATAATAACCGCCGATCGCATTGATTTCCTCTCTGGCATATTCTGCCATATCTGCTACCTGATGAAAGATCTGACGGCCGCGCTGTGCAAGGTTTCTTCTTGAGATATCAAGGCTTGACATCAGAAGGTAGCTTCCTGAGGTCGTCTGTGTCAGATTGATGATCTGGCGCACATAGCCGGCATGTACATCCGGACCTGTAAGAAGAAGGCTTGACTGTGTAAGACTTCCTCCACTCTTATGCATGGACACAGCTGCCATATCTGCACCTGCTGCCATAGCAGAGACAGGAAGACCTCCTCCAAAATAAAAATGCGTTCCATGTGCCTCATCTGCCAGACAAAGCATTCCTGCATCATGAGCCATCTTAACGATCGCACGCAGGTCACTGCATATTCCGTAATAAGTCGGATTGTTTACCAGTACTGCAACTGCCTTTGGATGTTCTTTTATCGCTTTCTCCACCTGTTCCCTTTTCATTCCAAGGGAGATTCCAAGCCGCTGATCTACTTCCGGGTTTACATAAACAGGAATCGCACCACACAAAACAAGTGCATTCAAAACACTCCTGTGAACGTTACGTGGCAGTATGATCTCATCTCCACGTTTGCAGGCAGTCAGGACCATCGTCTGAACAGAACTTGTCGTGCCTCCTACCATCAGAAATGCATGTGCTGCTCCAAAGGCATCTGCTGCCAGTTCTTCTGCCTCCCGTATTACAGATACCGGATGACAAAGATTATCCAGTGGCTTCATACTGTTAACATCAACACCTACACATTTTTGTCCCAGAAATTCTGTCAGTTCCGGATTGCCTCTTCCTCGTTTATGGCCAGGTACATCAAATGGTACAACCCTCATACGACGGAAAGTCTCCAGAGCTTCATGTATCGGTGCATGATTCTGGTTTAATTTAAAACGACTTCCTTTCATCATTCCTCCAATTCCAGTTTCCTTTGTATCACCCCTTAATATACATTCCACAGACTGAATAAAAAACGTAAAAAAACGCAGATCAGGGCACTAAGCCACAAACCTGCGTTTGATCTGTATTTGCATGCGTATCAGAGTCTATATAGCAATCATACTTTTACTACTCTTATTGATCGTTTCACAAGTCTGCGCTTCTGACGCATTTCGGTTATCAAAGGAACCTACTTATAAAATTTGAGCTTTTAACTCAATCAATAAGGTAACCAAAGTTACCATCATCGGCAGTGGACCCGGCTGTCCGTATGGCCTTAACCCTGACGGGTGGTCCCAAACAATTGCTTTGAAAAGACTCTGTCTGTTACTCTGCATCTTCGTCTCTCAAAATTGACCTAATCATATCATGTTGAAAAAAAACTGTCAAGTTCCGCTTCATCCTCAACATGTGGAATCAAAAATCCCTATAACGTAAAAATGTCGTCTCACCATCCTTAGACAGTAAAACGACATTTTCTTACTTACATCTTTTGATTTGGTTTGTTTCCATTTTTAGCTTTATTAAATGATACGGTATTTCTATCTTACTTCTGTTCCTGACTCTTTAACAGCTTCCTGAGACGCTGAACTTCCTCTTCAAGCGCATTTGCTCGCTCTTCTGCCTCAATCTTTAACTGTTTTTCTTCATCTGCTCGCTGTTTTTCCTCATCCGCTCGCTGCTTCTCTTTATCCGCGCGTTGCTTCTCTTCATCCGCGCGTTGCTTCTCTTCATCCGCGCGTTGTCTTTCAGCCTCTGCACGCTGTTTCTCTCTCGCAGTATTTCTTTTTTGAGCCCCTATGTCTATTTCTTCCATATTCTCAAACAAATATCCCATACCACGACCTCCTATTCCACCCATTAGCTCCCGGGCATTCTCACTTGGTACTTTCATTTTCATTAGTAAAGACCACAATATCTTTTTATTGTAACATGTTGATTTTGATGGAACAACTGAAAACTTTCTAAAATACAAAAACTATCGCTCAATTCCCTGCTCTTGTCGCATCCTCGCGGAGCGTTTTTCTGAATATGAATATGTGTATTAACTCCGATTATTTTCGGATAGAAACAGGAAAGATACTCTTCAAGATTTTTTGCATTGATTCCGCCTGTCGGCATAAACTTAAGTCCTCTTTTAACTGCCTGAGCAACCTCAGATGGTGAAACACATCCCGGGTAAACAGGGATTTCTTTTTTCAGACAATAGTCTACGATCTCCGGATCAAATCCAAGGCTAACTATGAACTTGGCACCTGCTGCTGCATCAACCTGTTCCTTAGTAAGAACAGTTCCTGCTCCTACAAGCATATCCGGAAACTGCTCTGCCATAAGACGGATAGATTCTTCCGCTGCCTCAGTACGAAATATAACTTCTGCACATGGAAGTCCACCTTCAACAAGTGCCTTTGCAAGCGGAACTGCATACAGCTCAGCAAAACCCTAAATGTCTGAGTCAATAGAGTTCTTTTATAGCACACAAATTTGGATTTCCATGTGAATTTGTGATATGATTACAGATATACAAAAGAGATATGCGTGAATACGCAAAAACTGTTATACCTTGTCAACAGAATAAATACAGAAAGGACCTATCTCATATGGTAAAGATTATTTCAGACAGCACCTGCGACCTCTCTCCTGAGCTGATTGCAAAATATGATATCGACATCCTGCCGCTCCACATTCTTCTCGGCGAGGACGAATATGAAGATGGCAGAAACATTACGCCGCAGCAGATCTATGACTGGTCTGATGCACACAAAACAACGCCCAAAACATCAGCCCCGTCTCTGGCTGAAGCCATTGATCTTTTTCGCCCATATATAGAAGAAAAACGTGAAATCGTCTGTTTTTCCATTTCCGGCAGCATGTCCACTTCCGGAAATGTCATGCGCCTTGCGGCTGAAGAATTAGAAGCATCTGATCTTGTTACGGTCGTTGATTCGGCAAACCTCTCTACCGGAATCGGGCTTCTCGTCATAGAGGCAGCAATTATGGCCGAAAAAGGACAGTCCGCAGCCGAAATCGCAGCTACAATAGCATCTTTAAAACCCAATATCCGCGCAAGCTTTGTCGTCGATACACTTACTTATCTGTACCGCGGTGGCCGATGCAACGCTGTTTCTGCCATGGCAGGCGGAGTTCTGAGACTCCACCCGAAAATCGTCGTCGAAAACGGTGCCATGGACGCGTCCAAAAAATATCGTGGCAAAATAAATTCTGTCATTATGTCCTATGTAAAAGACATGGAAGATGATTTAAAATCTGCAAGACCTGAGCGCGTATTTATCACACATTCCGGATGTGACCGCACCACCGTTGATGCCGTCCGCTCCTACCTGGAAAGTCTCGGGATCTTCCATGAAATATTAGAAACCAGGGCCGGCGGTGTTGTTTCCAGCCACTGCGGTCCTGGTACACTTGGTGTTCTGTTTATTGCAAAATAAACGATTACACCGGATATTTATTATTACTTATCACGTTTTATGAAGTTCACATAAATTTATAGATATTATAAATATTAATCACGATCATCAGTAGCATCAATGCAATAAATAACTTATCAACTGTTTTTTCATTGATTTTCTTATTAATTGCACGCCCGCAGATGCCACCGACAATCCCTCCGGCAACCATAAGGAGCAGCACTCCAGGCTGAAAATCGGGCACACTTCCTGTCACAAGTGTAGAAATCAGACTCGCAATCTGTGAGAAGAAAATAACATAAAGGGAATTCTCTGCTGCAATCTTTGTTGACATGGAAAAGAAGAAAAACAGCACCACAAGGTTGATCGGACCTCCACCGATTCCGAGAAAAGACGACATAATCCCCAGAAAAATGCCAATCAAAATGCATACAACCGCATTGTCCACTTTGTAGGTTTTGATTTTCGCTTTATAAATTGTATAAATAAGAGTGCCAAATGTCACAATCAACAGGCAGAGTGCCTGTACAGCTCCGACTTTGTTCGGATCACTGCTTAAAGATTTCACATAAGAAAACAGCCATTTCCCAATCAATCCTCCGACTGCCGCCCCCATCGCAAGTGGGAACCCGGTTTTCATAGATACATGGGATTCTCCACTTATTTTATTTCTCAGAACGGAATATGCCGTCATTGAAAGAACCGTACATCCAGATAGAAAACTGATTGCACTTACATCCAGCACACCAAAAGAATCAAGCACCGGTTTGATGATTACACCGCCACCAATTCCGCAAATTGCCCCAACTATCGATGCCCCAAAACACACAATTAAAAATATCAGATAGATCATTTTTTACGCCCCATTTCCCTATTGTTCTATCATTTTTTGCTGATTTTCCGTATTTTTGGGTAAGGAAAAGCGAGCTGGCCTAAAACAGCTCGCTTTCCTTTGATTAGAATATGTTTTTATTGTAGAAGAATTTATCTGTCAGCAGCATCCACATCCACCGTGACGATGTCCGTATTCATCCATACAGTCATCTTCCGGATTCTTCATGCAGAGGTGCACTGCAGCTTTCTTAAATGTCATTGGTAATGCAAGAATATTCGGTTCCTGACCAACAAATTTCTTCTTAGCATCTTCCAATGCCTCTTCGAATGTAGCTCTTGTCTTGAGTCCCATTCCTCTTGCATATCCAGGTTCCTCAGCACCTACAATGTAGATTGCGCTGGTATTCATTTCTGCAATGTGTCCACAGGACATCATAGAGAAACCATGGAACGGATGAAATGCATTTGTAAAACGATATTTACGAATATATTCTTCGTTTGTCGCGAAATATTCACCATAACGGTTCATATCCGGTAAAGTATTCATATGGTCATGCTGGAACAGCTCGTACTGTTCTCTTAAGTATGGCCACAGTTCATCATGGAAATATCCGTTGCATGTTGATGCACAGATAATTACACAGTTGTCACTCATAACTCGTTTGAATCGAAGCACCTGTGCACTTAAAGCCTGCATCATCATAATCGGATTGGTTCCCATTCCATCTCCATAATGAAATTTCTGCGGCATACCAAATACCAGTACATCGTATTTTTTATCTGCCCAGTGTACATAGGTTCTCTTATCCGCAAGCTTCCAGCTGATTGGCATCATTTCTTTTGCATAGCCGGAATAAATTGCAATCTGCCTGGACTGTGTATCAAGAACCGCATCACAACAAAAGAACGGATGTCCCATTTTTTCTTCCATGTGCATGCTGATCTCATCAAATTTATTACGCATCAGACTTCCACCATTAACCGGTGTAAAATCATCTCTGTGCATAACGGACGGTACATGATGACTTGCAATACATCTCCAGTTTGTGATACCGGTCGCACTGTGTTTGTATCCACCCGAATATCCACCATAAGGATTTCCCTGTACATGACCGATCAAAATTGGGATATCACAGTCAAATACATACTTGTTCATATATACCGGATCTCCTCTGCGAGTAGTTCCAAGATATACCATATGTTCCTGATCCTCGCTGTCATGGCTGATAATCTGACTGGTATGCCAGAACTCATTAAATAATTTTTCACCGAAAATTGCCTTTGCATCGGATTCTTTACTTCTCGGATGTAAGCCATTGGAAATAATAAAAAGAATATCTTTTTTCTCCACACCTGCTGCATAAAGTTCTTTCAGGATATATTTAATACTTAATTTTCTGTGACTTGTTTCCTGTTCTCCACCTTTTACACGATCCGGAACAATAATTGTTACCGTACTGCCTTTGTGTGCAAGTTCAGTTAATGTCGGCATTCCGATTGGATGTGCCAGACTTTCAAGATAAGCTTCTTCCAGTTTGTCTTCCGGAATATATGCAGGATCTTTCACGGTTTCTCCCGGAATAAAAATATCTGTATTATCCGGCAGCTCTGCTGCCATAGTTCCCTGTCCATATTCAAAATCAAGTTTCATAGTGTCTTTCTCCTCTTTTTGTCGTACAACGCTGTTTTAGTTACATTTAGCCTTCCATGTATAAACGGATAATCTCTAAATATTCTTCCGGATAGTATCCGATTTCGCCCTGAAATCTGGTGAGTGCAATTAATCCTCCGTCAATTTCATCAATAGCCGCCAACATCGCAGCATTATCCTGTTTTAATCCACCGCCATAAACAATGTCCATTCCACCTGTCTTTTCTTTTACAAAACGGGCGATTTTGGTGATATACTCTTTATCAGCCGGTGTCTTGCCAGGTCCAATTGACCAGATTGGTTCATAAGCGATCACTACTTTAGATGTATCTACATCTTGCAATCCGATTTCAAGCTGTTTGCCGAGTACTTCCTGCCACTGTTCCTGCTCCTCACTCTTTTCTCCAATACAGTAAAGAACAGTCATGCCCCGGTCGATCGCACATTTGATTTCCTGATTCAGAAGACGGTTTACAGCATCTGTATCTGTCACACCTGCTTCTGCAAGAATACCTGCTTTGTCATTACGTTCCTCACAGTGACCGATGATCGTAGTCTCACAGCCTGCTGCCACCATTGCAGATGCAGGCCTGTTAGTTGTAAAAGCTCCGAAGTTTCCACCTACTGCAGTGTCTGCTCTGTATACACTCTGGCATCCGACTTTAACCGGACTTCCTTCTGTTTTTGCATTAACCGCATTCAAAAGATGAATTTCCGGAAAGTACATTCCAAATTCAACTTCTGCCGGATCATATTTTTTTAATTCTTCCTGTGTATTTTTTACAATATATTCAGCCCAGTCTGCTACCGGTGCAATGCGATTCACACCGCCCAACTCTGTAGGGACATCAAATCTTTTTAAATTCAGATAAATATGTTTCATGGAATTTCCCTCACTTATTCTTCTGGTTATCAAATTCCCGCTTTTTTGTAACGTTCCGCCATCTCATCAAGAGAGACTCTTTCTACCTTTGGTGCTTTGCCGAAGCTTCCAAACTTCACGATCAGAGTTCCGACCACTTCTTTTACACCATCCTCAATACATTTGCAAATTCTTGCCACATCATCGTTCGGAACATTACCGTACATAACAGTATCCATGATCGGTGTAATAAATACACGTGGGTCAAACGCAGATTTATTTTTCTCTAACAATTCATAAACTGCACCCACGGAAGCACTGTTTCTGAGTGCCACATCTCTGGCAAAAAGTTCTTTCATATTTCTTGTAACTGCAAGACGGATATCTGTATCTACGTTGATTTTGTTAATCCCACAATGTCCGACCTCAATCAGCTGATTTACATCAATACCGTATGCATTTTTGATATCTCCGCCTAACGCGTTGATTTCCTCTACAATATACTGTGGTACAGTAGAAGAGCCATGGCTTACAAGATATCCTTCAATTCCTTCATGCATCATGCATTCTTTAATAGCTATTGCGATTTCTTTACGGATTACTGTGTCCTTTCCTTTATTGGCTCCGTGCATGGTTCCATAGCTGATTGCCAGCGCATCTACACCTGTCTTTTTGAAAAACTCAATTGCCTTCAGTGGGTTTGTATAAGTACTTGTTGCTGCAAATACATGATCTTCTACACCTGCCAGCACACCAAGTTCTCCTTCTACAGAAACGCCTCTCTCATGTGCATATTTTACAACTTCACGTGTAAGTTCCACATTCTCCTCAAACTGAAGAGAACTTCCATCGATCATAACACTTGTGTAACCACCCTCAATAGCTGCCACACAGGAATCAAAGTTGCGTCCGTGATCCAGATGCAGGGCAACCGGGATCTCACTGTCTGCTCCGTATTTCTTTACCGCATCCGCAATATTTTTGGCTCCGACTTTTTTGTCCTCCAGAGTTGCATTTGTAAAATCTGTACGTCCTCCCATAAATCCATTGGCAAGGTCTGCTCCCTGCAGGATAGCCGGGCTTCTGAACATTTCATGGACATTGACCACTGCTTTTGCCTGGCATACAGCATTTACATTAAATGCCCCTTGTGCATAATCATTCTTGTCCGCTGCATCCAGAATTGCTCTCATTGGTACTAACATGTTTATTCCTCCCGACATTCTATTCTGTAAATGGTTCAAATGGCATGTTTTTAAATGTTACAAACTCTCTGAGCGGCTTTCCGATCAATGGTCTGCACCATTCCACAAACTCTTTTGTTACGCCATTATGTTCTGTATTAATATACTCATCCGGCATGCATCGCTCTGTCATCATAACTTCATGGATCGGAATCAGCATCGGTTCTGCTTTATAAATTTCTCCCGGAATCCTCTTAAATCCAACCATTACACCTGTTGCACCCTGCATTGCTGCCTTCACAGCCTCTGCACCGGCAATGATTGCCTCTTCACGGTCAACATCTGACTGAAAAGCAATACTTGCACGTCCGCATAAGCCCGGTTTTTCGCTTCTGGCTTTATATCCCAGTTTTTTGATTACAAGATTTGCCAGATGTGTTCCGACATCTCCATAATAGACAGCTCTTCCTACCTGAAAGATTGGCTCAACGATCGGAGATCCGTCTTTCTTTTTCAGACCTTCACTGGCTACCACAACGATGCCTTTTTTCTCCTGTAACTTATTTTCAATTGATGTCAGGAACTGATCCTCATCAAAAGGTTTTTCGGGCAGATAAATAAAATCCGGACCGCTTCCGTTTCCGTCATCTGCAAGTGCACTCGCTGCCGCGATCCACCCGGCATTTCTTCCCATTGCTTCCACTACACTGACATGAATAGGGAGAGCTCTGACATCCTGACTGATTTCTCTGACAGATGCAGCGATGTATTTCGCAGCACTTCCAAATCCCGGTGCATGGTCTGTAACAGAAATATCATTATCGATTGTCTTTGGAATTCCTACCACAGAAATTTCCTTTCCGATTCTTCTGCAGGCTTCATAAACCTTTCCACAGGTATCCATGGAGCCGTTTCCACCATTAAAAAATACATATCGAATATTCCATTTTACCAGTATTTCTGCAATTCGGTCGTACTCCGGCTGCTCCAGCGGATCTCTTGAAGTACCGATTGCAGATGCCGGTGTATATGGAAGCATACTCAGTTTTTCTTCTGAAATTTTCTTCAGATCCACAAACTGTTCCCGCAGGACAGCTCCGGCTCCGCCGATCGCCGCATAAAAGCTTCCAATTTCTTTATATTTCTTTATTTCATGAATTGCCCCATACAGGGACGCATTAATAACTGCGGTCGGCGCACCTCCGTGCACGATCAATGCATTCACTGACATTTCCAGTCCTCCATTTATTTTCCAGTACTTTCTCTCTCTACGATCTTGTATTTAAAATGTACTGTTTCTTTAATCTGCTGACCTTCTCTCATCAGATAGATCATTTCAATCGCTTTTTTCGCAATCGCTTCATTGTCCAGATGCACAGATGAAAGAGATGGAGTCACATAATTACAAACACTGGTATCATCAAATCCCATAACCACAATGTCCTTCGGAATGCTGTAACCTAATTTCTTTACGGCCCGCATCCCAATACATGCCATACGGTCATTTCTTCCGAGAATTGCATCTACTTTCTTTGTTTTCAGATACTCTGCTATTTTTTGTTCCACTTCTTCATCTGTACGGCAGCCCGTGATCACATTATCTTTCCAGTCAAACCCAAATGCCTCCATCTGTGCAGCAAAACCCTGAAGTCGGCTGTCAGACAGATCACTGAATATGTTTTCCTGAGAAACTCTGTCAAGATAAATGATATTCCTTCTGCCCATCTCATAGAAATATTTGACACAGCCCTCCGCTCCGCTTCGAAGTCCTGTTCCTATCTTTCCCACACCTGTCTTTATCCTGTAATTGCGTGTCAGCAGCAATACAGTCGGTATTCCCGCCTGCACAAATCTTCTTACAAATTTTTCCGGAATCTTCTTTGAACTGATAACAATTCCGTCAAAGCGTCTGCTTAAAATCCTGCTCACAAAAGACTCATCATTTCTGCACGCACACAATGTAACGACAGATCCTTTTTCATAGGCATATTTATCCAGTGAACCAAGCATGCTTCCGAGTCGCTCACTCTCTGGCGTATCAACAATGAACAAAAGCTGTTTGCTGTCCTTCCCGCTCAATGCCAGCGCCATATTATTTGGTGAATAATTCAGTTTTTCAGCCGCCTCCAGCACACGCTTTCGTTTTTCGGCCGCAACATACCTGTTGTTATTCATCACATAAGATACGATTGTTTCACTGACATTTGCTTCTCTCGCAACATCTGCTCTTGTTGCACATTTAATTTTCTGTAACGCCATAGTTCCTCCATCCACATACATGGTTCTTTATTTTTTATTAAGCCTTATTTTCACTTCCGGCTAATAAAATAAGTTTTTTAACATCATCTTTTAACTTGTCACTTGCATATCTTGACAATCTCCATGCATGTCCCTGATCCACTTTTTCTTTCAGACCCTGCCGAACATAGTCGACATACTGATATCTGATCTGCGTTCCGAAATTAATTTTCGCAACACCGTACTCTATGGATTTCTTTACTGTCTCTTCATCCATACCGGTACATCCGTGCAATACGAATGGAATATCTGTAAATTCTCTGCACTGTCTCAGGATATCGACCTTAATATCTACAGGTCCTTTGTAAAATCCATGTGCATTTCCAATTCCTATTGCAAGAGAGTCCGGATGGCAGGATTCAAGATATTTCTTTACATTGTCTACATCTGCGATATTTGAACATTCTGTAATATTTCCATTATCATCAAGTCTGGCAAGCTCACCAATCTCAGCCTCTACCGGAATGTCGATCGCATGAGCGACTTTGATCACTTCGTTGGTCCGTCTGATATTTTCTTCGAGAGAATATTTAGAACCATCATACATAATGGATGTAAATCCATAATTCAGCATTTCCACGCAGTGTTCAAAAGTGTCGCCGTGATCCAGATGAATTGCTACCGGCACGCTTACCTTTTCGGCCATCCATTTTGCAGTTTCATAGAACCAGTCATGACCGGAATACTCACCGGTTGACAGATAATGTGCCAGAATGATCGGGGAATTCATCTCTTCAGCTGCCAGGCAGACTGCTCTGATAATATCATAGGTGCCTCCCTGCGTGTTGATCGCAGGTACAGCATATTTTCCTTCATATGCTTTAGTCAGCATTTCTTTCGATGTAACAAGCATTTATTTTCCCTTTCCATTTTCTTATAATTATCATTTAATATCAATGATTACTTTTAAATAATCTCCGGGATTTTCCATCATATCTTTGATAGTGGCTTCTGTATCCTCTAATTTGATGTTCTTTGTGATCAGTTTGTCGATCGGCAAAATACCTTCATCCATTAATTTGATAGCTTCAGGGAACTTGCCACATGAGTTTCTGCTCGGGCAAACGTCAATTTCTTTCTGCATCAGTCTTGTCTGATTTACGGTAACCAGTCCGTGTGGCCATCCAACCAGAGCAATTCTTGCACCGTGGCATACATAGTTGTGCATTTCACCGAGAATTGGCTGTGCACCAGTGCAATCAATCATCGCCTCACATAATTTTCCATTTGTGACTTCTTTCAGGAACTCGACAAGATCACCTTTTGCAGAATTAAACGTATATGGCATATTCAGTTCTTTTTTTGCAAATTCAAGTCTCTCTTCTACAATATCAACGATGATCGGAGTTGCCTCATAGCTTAAGCATGCGAATGCAGCCATCAGACCGATCGTTCCGGCCCCGAATACTACTACATGATCGCCTTTGCTTACTCTTGCCCGGGTAGCACCGTGTAAACCGATTGTCAGAGGCTCTACCAGCGCTGCTCTCTGGAAATTTAGAGTATCCGGTAATTTGTATAATAATTTGATCGGATGGGAGAAATACTCTGTCATCATACCATCTTTATGTACACCGCATACATGAAGATCTGCACAATTGTTAAATCTTCCCACTTTGCACATATGGCAGGAGAAATCCGGTACATATGGTTCCAGAGCTACCCTGTCACCAACTTTAAATCCTTCTTCGTTTTCTCCGATCTCAACGATCGTACCTACACCTTCATGTCCCAGCCCGTGAATTGGATATTTCATTGTAGGATTTTTTCCGCTATATGCAGTGACATCTGATCCACAAATACCACATTTCTCTATTTCTACAATTGCATGTCCCGGTGTCAATACCGGTCTTGGCATATCTTCCATTACAAGTTTACCAGGTTCAAAAATTGATAACATTCTCATTTCATTCTTCCTCCTTGTCGTTCTCTCTTACAAAGTCCAGTCCGTCCGGCATGATACCCATGCTCCAGCCGCCATCTGCAAAGATGACCTGTCCAACAATATAATCAGATTCTTTAGACGCAAGGAATGTGGCCAGGCTTGCAATTTCTTCCACTTTTCCAAATCTTCCTATTGGTGATACAGATAAGATTTTCTTTGCATCAAGGATTCCGCTTCTCAGTGGACGTTTTACCATTTCGGTCTCAATCCATCCCGGTGCGATCGCATTTACCTTAATTCCGTACATTGCCCACTCTGCACCGAGCTGCATGGTCATAAGATTGATTGCGCCTTTTGTGATACCATACGGTGTCCTTCCGACATTGATCATCTTACTGTTTCCGGAAGAAATATTAACAATGCTTCCTTCTCCCTGCTTTCTCATATACTTTCCGATTGCCTGACAGCAGTACAGAGGTGCTTTCATATTGATTTCAATAACCATATCAATCTGCTCTTCTGTCAGTTTAAATGTTGGAACTGGAAGCGCTACACCGGCACAGTTTACAAGAATGTCAAGGTGTCCGTGTTTTTCATACAGCGCATCTGCCATCTGGAAAATTTCGTTTCTGTTGCGAAGATTAATCTTATAGAATTCAGCAGCTTCACCTAATTCTTTTACCGCCTCTTCTCCTTCGTCCAGGATGTCAGCTATAACAACTTTTGCGCCTTCTTCTACATATTTTTTTGCAATACCAAAACCGATTCCTCTTGCGCCGCCTGTTACGACAGCAACTTTATTCTCCAGTCTTTTCATATTCCTACCACCATTTAATCTTTTCTGTAATATACTCTCTGTACTCAATAAATTTCGGATCTGCAACGTTTCTCGGATGTGGTAAATCGATTTTAATTTCTTCTTTGATGTTTGCCGGTTTGTTGCTCAGAATGATAACTCTTTCAGCAAGGTAAACAGCTTCTTCTATATTATGTGTGATGAAAACAACAGTGCTTCCAAGTTCTTTCCACAGACGGATAACCTCGTCCTCCAGATAGAATCTCATCTTGACATCCATCTGGCCATACGGCTCATCCATCAGAAGCAGATCAGGCTGCATTGCAAAAGATCTTCCGATTACAACTCGCTGTGCCACACTTACAGATAAATCACCAGGATATTTTTTGCGTGAATCCTGTAGACCCATCAGTTTGATGATCTGTTCTACACGTTTGTTAATCTCATCTTTTGGTAATTTCTTGATTTTCAGACCATATGCAATATTTTCTTCAACGGTAAGCCACGGCAGTGCGCTCGGCTCCTGAAAGATAAAGGAAATATTATGTTTTCTCGGATCTGCCGGTTCTCCATCGATGAACAGATCACCTTCACTCGGCTGATGAATACGTGTCAGGCAATTTAAGAAGGTTGTTTTTCCACATCCGGTCGGTCCTACTACACATACAAATTCATTTTTCTTTATATCAAAGTTCATATGATCCAGGACCAGTAAGTCTCCGAAACGTTTTGTCAGGTCTTTGACCTCAACTTTTACGGGTCTGTTATCATTAAGTTCTGCCATAAGTTTTTCCTCCTGCTTAAACTGAAAGATCCGTATTTTCGGAAATCTTTGTTCTCAAATTCATAAATTCATCACTTACCATATCTCGAGGTCTCGGGAGATCAATGGTATATTCTGCTTTTACGCTTGCCGGACATTTACTTAACAGAACAATACGTGTTCCAAGATAAATTGCCTCTTCAATATTGTTTGTTACATAGATAACAGTTCTCTTTTCCTGCTCCCAGATACGAAGTACTTCATTCTGCATGGAATAACGTGTCTGTGCATCCAGTGCTCCAAAAGGCTCGTCCATAATCAACAGTTTCGGGTTGTTTGCATATGCTCTTGCGATACCAACACGCTGTTTCATACCGCCTGACAGTGCATTCGGATAAGAATTTTCAAAGCCCTGCAGACCTACCAGATCGATGTATTTCTGACAGATCTCTCTTCTCTTTTTCTTATCCATTCCACTGAATTTCAGTCCGAGTTCTACGTTTTCCATAACAGTCTTAAACGGCATCAGAGCTGTTTTCTGAAAAACCATACCCATCTCAGGATCTACACCGTTGATTTCTTTTCCATCGTATATTACAGAACCGGATGTTTTTTCTACAAGACCGGCAATGATATTTAAAAGTACGGTCTTTCCACATCTTCCAGGTCCCAGAATTACAAGGAACTCTCCGTCCTTGACATCAAAGCTTACATCTTCAATTGCTGTAAAATAATCTTTTTTATTGAAAAATGTCTTTGAAATATTAGACACTTTCAATTTTGTCTCTAATTGTTCCATGGGCAAACCACCTTTTCCATTTTGTTAAGAACTACAGATAAAATAAATCCGATAATCGCAATCGTGATTACGGCTACCAGTACAAGTGCCATATCACCACCCTGCCATCCTTTTGTAACCATTGATCCAAGTCCGGCAGTTGCACCAAGCATTTCTGCTGCCAGCACGGTTGTCCATCCTGAACTTACAGATGTTCTGATTCCTGCAAAAATAGACGGTAATGCAGTCGGTACTACGATTTCCATAAGGATCTGTCTGTTGCTTCCGCCAAACATCTTTCCAACCTGAATATTGATCTCGTCTACCATTCTGATACCTGTTGATGTATTGATAACAAGTGGAACAAAGGTTCCGATAAATACGATGATAATCTTTGCTGTTTCACCGATTCCGAACCACATGATGATCAGCGGGATCCATGCAATCGGAGGAATAGGTCTGATTACTTCAAATATACTTCCAAAAAGTGCTCTTGCAGTTCTGCTCCATCCAATAAGGATTCCAAAGAAAATACCAAATGTCCATGCAAACAGCAGTGCAAGTAATACTCGTTTCAGGGATGCCCATGCATGTCCCAGAAGATTGATTCTGCCGATTGGTTTTGTAAAGGTTCTTCCAAGTCTTTCAATAACTGCTGCCGGTCCGGGCATCAGTTCCGGATGAACTGATGAGAATGATACCCATGCAACGATTACGCAAAAGATTGCCAGTACCGGTAAACTCCAGTATAAAATGTCATGTATTCTTTTCTCTTTTTTTCTCTGATCCATTTACTCAGCACTCCTCTCAATTCTTGCTCTGCCATCTCAGTGCATGTTGCTCAACATAGGATAATATTCCGGAGAGAACCGCGCCGATTGCTCCGATCGTAACCATACCTGCAATAACGATGTCCGGTCTTGCGATGGTTCTTCCGATCTGGATCATGTAACCTAAACCGGCACTTGCTGCAAGCATTTCTGCTGCTACCAGTGTAGACCAGGAGTTTCCGAGAGCTACACGGATTCCTGCAAATACCATCGGTAATGCACTCGGAATACCTACTTTCCAGAAGATCTCAACATTTGATGCTCCAAACGTTCTTGAAACATTGATCAAAGTTTTGTTTGTCAGTTTAATTCCTGTATATGAGTTGATGACACAAGGTACAAACGCGGTGAAGAAAATAATCATTGCTTTCGCTTTTAATCCGATTCCCATCCATACAACTACAAGCGGGATCCATGCGATCGGAGGTACCGGTCTTACAAGCTCGAAGATCGGTCTGATGAAACGGTCTGCGTATTCCCACCATCCCATGAAGAGTCCGAGAGGGATTCCAATTACCATTGCGGTAAGGAAACCGGTGAGAGCTACCTGTAAGCTGGCAAGGATGTTGATTCCTAATGTATTTCCATCCGGTGCCTGATTGTAAATTTTATATCCCAGTGTCTGAAGAATCGTTGTTGGTTTTGGAAGTCGCGTTTCATTTACCAGTCCGAACTCAACCGCCAGCTGCCATATAAGTAAGAAGATAAAAATACCCAGAATACTCAGCAGTGCATATTTAACATTCTCTCTTTTTATTTTCTGGATGTGTTTTTTTTGCTCTTCCAGTAGTTTTGCTTTATTCTCAGCCATATACTTACTACTCCTTTTTAGTTTAAAATTGCCACAAAACAGTATACTGTCTTGTGGCAATCCCTGTAATTATTCTGCTAATTCAGCGCAAACATCTTCCATTAAAGTTGTGTCCATATGATTCAGCATCTTTTCGTCATCGCCAGCATTGTATTTTCCAGTTTCAATAAAGAAGTCTAAGATACCTAATAATTTTTCTTCCATTACAGAATAATCACCAGCTTCAGAAGTTGTTGTCATGCTCTTTAATACTTCATCAGCTGCGTAGTATGGATCCTGTTCCATGTATAAGGAAGCTGTTTCAGGCTCCAGTGTGATACCGCACTCTGCGTTAAAATCACTGCAAAGCTGAGCTGCATCCTCTGGATTCTCTTTCATCCAGTCGATTGTTTCCCAGTAAACTTTCAGGAATCTTGTCATTGCTTCATATGTTTCTTCATCTTCATAAGAAGCTGTGTTTGCAATAATGCTGCACTCAAGTCCTGTATCTGCCCAGTTTCCACAGGAAACTTCTGTGTAATCTTTCTTATCTTCTGCGAAGCTGATTGCGCCTGTGATAACTGATACATCACCCTGTCCTGCCTGGAATGCACTGTTTGCTGTAGGTGCATCCATGGTGATTACCTGTACATCATCTGTAGTAAGTCCGAAACCGCCTAATGTTTTGATCAGCAGGTACTCTAATACTGTACCGGAGTTACATAATACTGTTTTGCCTTTCCAGGAATCTGCATCGCCAATGATCTGATCATTTACTGTATTGTGTCCTGCGCCTGCTTTTACAATATCGGAATCATTTCTTGCCCATACGGTCTGTGTTCCGTTATCTGTATTTGTTGCTCCGACTAATTTTGCATCATAGGAAATCAGTCCGGAAAGTACACCGCCAACTCCTGTAAATCCAAGATCCCATGAGTCAGATGCAAGTGCCTCCATCTGAACCGGACCATTATCAAATAATACATAGTCAACATCAAGTTTTGCATCATCGAAGAAGCCCTGTTCCATAGCTACATATATAGGTGTAAAGTTTACGGAACCATTTACACCAGATACTGTAATGGAAAGTTCTTTCTGATCATCTGCCTTGTCAGCTGCGTATACGCTGCTTCCCATTGAAAGTGTCATTGCTGCTACCAGTAACATTGCTAATCCTTTTTTCTTCATTCTACCTTCTCCTTTTCTCATGTGAATTAATTATACACCCGTGTGTACAGCTTCTTTTAAAAAAAGAGCTCCGTTCTTGTACACCCGTGTGTATACCCCTCTTAAAAAAGAGAGCCGTCTCTCTTTTTCGTTTTGTACACCCGTGTGTATCAGCTCTATCTGTATAATATTCCATCGAAAGCCATTTGTCAATATGACGAATGAATATCGTTATTTTGCATATATTTTTTTCTTTTTTCCTTTTTTATCGCGGTATTTTTTGTTTATTTTGTATATATTATATAATTCTTACAAAGTTCGTCATCTCTTACTTGTAGATTTCTTACAACAATCTGACCATTTTTCATTTTTACGCAATATCATGCAAACGTTTGTTCAAATTTCCATCCTCTTTCTATACCTTTTGTGTTACGCTTATTTTTAGATATTCGGAGGTTCTACTCCACAATACTTATGGATCATCATGCATTTATCAGGGAGGTTTTTATTATGCAGATTAAATTACAATCCGACAATTATCAGGTACTCTTAAACACACTTGGTGCAGAACTGAATTCCTACACCGATCCATCCGGTAAAGAATATGTCTGGAATTCTGACCCGACTTACTGGCTTCGTTCTTCACCGCTTCTTTTTCCGACAGTTGGAAATCTTCGTAATGGAGAAACAGTTATAAAAAATCATATTTATCCGATGCCAAAACACGGCTTTTGCAAAGAATCTGAATTTGAGGTAATCGAACAGACAGAAGATTCTGTTACATTTTTGCTGAAGACAACTGAAAACACACTGAAATTCTATCCATACAATTTCGAGCTGTATCTTTCCTATCATCTGAACGGAAAAAATCTGTGCATGGATTATCGTGTCGTAAACAAAGATTCTGACCCTATGTATTATCATATTGGCGCACATCCGGGCTTCATGCTTCCGGTTGAGGACGAAGAAACAATTGAAAACTGTATTCTGAAGTTTGAGAAAGAAGAAGATTTTATCTCTTATGAGTATGATCTGAAAAATCTCGAATACAATGAAGATCACAAAGTAACGCAAAAAGCCGAAGGAACTACACTCCCTCTTACCATTCCGATGTTTGACCAGGATGCTATTTTCTTTGAACACACCAATTCGCATCGTGTTTCATTTTTAAACAAATCTACCGGAAAAGGTGTATCCATGTATTATCCGGATTTTGAATCAATTGCATTCTGGACACCAATCGGAGGCAAAGCTCCGTTCCTTTGTCTGGAACCATGGAACGGTTCTGCAATCTTCCGACAGGATGACGACATATTTGCACATAAACGCAGCATTCTCTCCCTTGAACCAGGAAAGGAAAAAACTTATCATCTGGAAATATCTCTTGTAGAATAATTTTACAGATGCATCAATAAAAGTCCTCAACATACACATATTCAGAAAACTTCGGATGCAGTACAGTTTTTCTGCTGTCCGAAGTTTTTTACTTTTTAATATTCTGAATGTAAACTTATCTTTTATTATTTTTAATTTTCAAATTCCACATAATCTCTATAGCTCCGTTGATTATCTGAAATTTTTCAAAATAGGCTTCTTCTTTTGGAATCCACAATGCCTGAAATTCTTTTGCTTTTTCCTGCCCATTTCGCCTTATTATATTGGCAATCTGATCCTCTGGTGAAATATTCATAAAAATTCGAAGCTGATACGGATTCTCAAAATATGGATGCATGCTGTAAGATCCCTCTATGATATTCAGCTTTTTATATGGAACCCAATATGCTTCCAGCAATTTCCACTGCTGACAGCTGAACGGCTGATACAGAACCGGACGTTTTTGCACAACAGGTACAAGAACCGTCTTTCTGAATCGCTCATAATCTACATTTCCTCCGATTTCGGCCAGTCGTTCCGGCGTCCGCTGCTCTTCCCTGAGAAAAAAGTCATCCATCCGAAACAAATTACAGTCAAATTTCTGTTTCAGATATTCACCAAGTGTTGTTTTTCCACTACCGCATCTGCCGTCAACAGCGACAAGTAACGGCATATCTTCCCCCATATAATCCTCCTGCAGTTGCCGTATTGCCTGAACTGCAGGTTCAAAACGTCGCCTGCATTGTTTTTTTAACTCCATACTTCCACCCTGGTCACACAATATACGCGACTCACAATAGACGGAATGAAAATCAGTTGAATCAAAATGCCCGGAAGTGCATTTATAAAACCACCCATCAAGAACAGCTTCCAGGTGAATCCTGCCCCCATAGAAGCATATACAACTGCTGAAACAATTCCCCAGACAATGCGTCCGCAAAGCATAGCCGTTATCAACGATATATACAGCGATCTGATATCTTTTTCCATTTTGGCAGACAAAATTCCTGTTATCATTCCATACGTTGCAAGTTCGAATGCCATGCACACCGCATTCGGAAAAAGTGCCGGCATGCCAAACAGAACTCCCCGGAAAAGCGGAGTGATAAATCCAATCAACAGGCCATATGGCCATCCGCAGATATATCCGCATAACAGTACCGGAATATGCATTGGGCAAAGCATTTTTCCTATTGCTGGTATCTGCATTGTAATAAAGGGAAGAATCAGTCCGATTGCAAGAAACATTGCTGCCAGAATACTTTTTCTTAAAGCCATTTTTTCTCTCATTTCCAATTTCTCCTTCTGCCTTTTATTTATCACTACAATATCATATATTTTTCTGTTTGTATTTCTTTTTTGTGCAAACGTTTGCGTACAATTTTACTCAAATTTTGCGTAATTTATGTTATACTGTCCATAAACAAAACAAAAGCAATATTATACAGAAAGAGGCATGTATCTTATGACTTTAAAGGAAATTGCAAAAGAAGCCGGTGTATCAATCTCAACCGTTTCAAGAATCATCAATGGAAACTCTCCAAATGCGGCAAGCAAAGAAATGCAGGATAAAATCTGGTGTATTGCACGGGCAGGTGGATATGTCCCCAACACTTCCGCACAGGCTCTGCGTCAAAAGACTGAAACTTCTTCACATCATCAGTCCATAGCCTGCATTTATGCCCGCTCTCAGGATGCCCAGAATGATGCATTCTTCTCGACTCTTACGCGAAGTATTGAACAGGAAGCCTTAAAAGAAGGATATATCGTCAAATACTCTTTTTCCGCCTATGATATTCATACCCCGGCAACCTACAACCAGATTATGAATAATGAAGTCGACGGAGCTGCAATTCTTGGCCGCTGCGACAAAGAGACGCTAAAATTTATGAAGAATCACTTTCGAAAGATCATTTACACCGGGCTGAATCCTCTTGATGCAGATTATGATCAGGTTATCTGCGACGGCAATGCAGTGGCTTCAGACGCAGTAAAACATCTGATTTCTCTCGGGCATAAAAAAATCGGCTACATCGGAGAAACCAAAAACGAAATCCGCTATATCGCCTATCGCAACACTTTGAAAGATCACCGGATTGCTTTTGACAAAAATCTTATTGCCAATGTTCCGGTTTCTTCCGAAGGCGGCTATCAGGGCGCACAGCGGATTTTAAAACGAGCTTCGGATATTACTGCTTTTTTCTGTATGAATGATATTACTGCAATCGGTGCAATACGTGCTATCAAAGAATCCGGGCACCGCATTCCGTCCGATATTGCCGTAATCAGCATGGATGACATTGACATCGCTCAGTACGTCTCGCCAATGCTTACGACCATGCATATCCCCATTGAGGAAATGGGAAAAATGACAGCTAAAACACTGATTGACCGGATCAATAACGGTCATACGCTGCCTTTAAAAGTTTCTTTGCCATATTACATGGCAAAAAGAGAAAGCTGTCTCTGACCTGCTTTACCCAACCGCTTTCTTCTGTTCAGCCCAGTTCAGATAACTAAAGAATCCTATGTTCAGGACGATTCCCACAGTCGTTGCCACCGGAGCAGCCAGACCGATCTTTGTCAGGCTTGCGTTCGGCTGGATACTCATAAAGTATGCCAGCGGCAGACGTACCAGAAGTGTCTGGATCAGGCCCTGCGTCATAACCCAGACAGTCTTATTATTTCCATTGAAATAACCAACCATACTGAACAGGATCGCTGTCACAAGTGTCTCCGGTGCAAAACCTTTCAGATATGCAAATCCATTCTGGATAACCGCTGCATCTGTAGAAAAAGCACTGCACAATACATCACCTTTAAACAGAACCAGTACAAATACCACACAGCCGACAGCCAGACCCACACCGATTCCTGTAAACATAGACTGTTTCGCACGTTTTTTCTTGCCTGCACCTATATTCTGGGAAACGAAAGATGCCATTGACTGCATCAGTGAACTCGGTACGAGCATTGCAAAGTTAACAATTTTACATGCAACTCCGTAACCGGACGAAGCTTCCAGTCCAAGTCGGTTGACAAATGCACAGAGTGCCAGGAAAGAAATCTGTGTCAGAAATTCCTGCAGTGCAAGCGGAAGACCGATCTTCAGGAATTTCCGGCACTGTGGGTTCAGGCGAAACTCCTTCTTTGTGATCGCAAACGGAAGATCTTTTTTCAGCAAAAGCATTACTGCAAATACTACGCTGAGCGCCTGTGCGGTAACTGTTGCGATTGCAGCTCCTGCTGCATCCATGTGAAGACCGGCTACCAGTACCAGGTCGCCGATAATATTTACGATACATGCCACCAGTACAAAAAGAAGCGGTGATTTACTGTCTCCCAGTCCACGGAAGATTGCAGACAACAGGTTGTACGCTACAATAAATAAAATACCTGCACCGCAGATTCTTACATAACTTGCAGTCAGATCTACAGCCTCCGCCGGTGCCTGCATCAGAACGGAAATAGGACGGGCAAATCCAACCATCGCAATAAACAGCACGACAGACATCATGGTAAATACCACTGTTCCACCACCAATGACAGCCCCGATCCTTTCCGGTCTTTTTTCACCGAGATAGCGAGCGATCAAAACGGTGATACCCATTGCGAACTGAATTACTACAAATGTCACCAGATTCAGTACCTGGCTTCCGGTGGAAACCGCAGAAAGTCCGGATGTGGAACCAAATCTTCCTACAACCAGCAAGTCGACTGCGCCGTATGCCGCCTGCAGAATCAACGCCCCGAGAACCGGCATCATAAAGGCGACCAATTTCTTCAGTATATTTCCCTGTGTAAAATCAGCTTTATCATTTGTCATGATGACTCCTCCTCTTGCACATGATCTGATAAAATTTTTCAATCGTGCGGATCATACAGTCTGCATCTTCTTCTGAAATATCACTCAGTTCCCCGGACAGCTCGCCGAAATAATGCTCATCATACTTATGAAACAGCTTCCATCCTTCTTCTGTGATAGATATGTAAGTGACACGTCCATCATCCGGGGATGCAATCTTGCTGAGATAACCTTTTTTCTCCATCTCCTTGACTGTTCGGGTGACTCCCGGCCTTGGGAGATTCATTACATCGCTGATATCAGACACTTTTACACGAATGTCTTTTTTTTCCAGTTTCTGGATTGCATCCAGATATTGAATATAAGACGGCATCACCCCTTCCGGCAGAGGCGGCAGCATCTCCCGGATCCGCTTCGCCTGATAACATGCATCAAGCATTTCTTTGATTTTTTTGGTTGTCATAATATATGCCTCTATATAATTATCATCGTTAATTACCTTTGATAATTATATAGAAAACTGAGGATTTGTCAAGAAGTATTGCATCCTCGCGGAGCGTTTTTATGTAATAGGAACATTACGAAGTAATTTCCTATTACATAAAAAATATCGTTTTACCATCATTTAGACAGTAAAACGATATTTTCTTACTTACATCTTTTGATTTGACTTGCTTCCATTTTTAACTTTATTGATATGTTACGGTATTCTATATGTTACTTCTGTCCCTGAAGCTCTAACAGCTTCCTGAGTCGCTGAAGTTCCTCCTCAAGCGCATCCGCTCGCTGCTTCTCTTCATCCGCTCGCTGCTTCTCTTCTTCTGCCCGCTGCTTCTCTTCTTCTGCCCGCTGTTTTTCTTCTTCTGCCCGCTGCCTTGTTAAGGCAACCTTCCTTTTTAGAGCCCCAATATCTATTTCGTCCATATTCTCAAACAGATATCCCATACCATGACCTCCAATCTCGCCTATAATATTGCTGGCCTCCTCATTCGGTACTTTTAATTTCATTAGTAATGACCATAATATTTTCTTATATATCTCTTTTATCTCATCCGGTGCATTTCCATAAGTGGAATCTACCATTTCCTCCGAGACCTTTCTAAACTCCGAAAGATCTTCCTCCGTCTGTATCTTATTAATCAGCATCACCAATGACATTTCATCATGTTTTTCGCTGAGTTCTTCATTTGTATATTGTCTCACACTCACTACCTGATATGTAAAATCCGGAATATATTTTTCCATTTCTTCTGAAAATTCAATGCGGTCTTTCAGGTTCAAATCTGCAGTCCATTTCCGTTTTCCCTCATAATATACAATTGGAATAATCAGAGGATAACGAAAATTTTTACGTCGGCTGCTTCCTTCCTGGATTTTATTCTGAGTCGCTTTATATTCCTGCCAGATTACACACATGTACCGAAGCAACTGCATCGCCACATCATAATCAATATCACTCTTGTGCTCAATCAATGACAATACATAAACTTCTCTTTCTATTGTGCCATCTGCTTTGCGGATATATACCTTTTTGATCGTATCCGACTCAAATTCCACCCCCAGAAATGCCTGATATTTTTCCGATACATCCTCAATATCCTCCGGCATCACATTCGCCAGCAGCGGAATATCTGTATAATTTCTCAGAAACTGACTTGTCAGCCTGTTATTCTTAAATATCTCCCGGCTGTTTGCATTTCTCACATGCATTTCCGGCTGGTAGCTCGCGTTCTTTTCTCTTTTGTCCTGTGATGCTTTTTCCATTTTGCCTCCTCGCTGGAAACAAATCACAGATCAAAAGATATTTGCTCTTTTATTGTAGCATGGAGATTTTAAAGGAACAACTTAAATAAAAAAAATTTTCCGCATACCAGGCGTCCCGCCGTGGCGGTTACCTGCACTGCACACTCCGAACAGAACAGGATCATAATCAGCAGGGAAGCTTCACTTGTCGCAATAGCGAAGCGTTCTGTTAATATTTATTTCAGTTTCTTCTTCAGTTCCTGAATCAGTTCAAAGTAATCTCTGTGTCTCATCTCAGGGAATGCTTTGATGAGTCGTCCCTGTCCAAATACAGTGTGGTTTGTGATAGAACTGGACAGTTCATCAAACTGTGCCTGAAGTTCTGTTTTTTTCATTCGAAGCATTTCGATTGACTTATCTTTCTGCGCTATTGTAGCATCACGGAGCTCTGCTTTTGCAAGTGTAACCTGCACTTTACCCTCACCGACTTTCTGAGCAGTGTCGATCGTGGTCGTCGCCAGTGTGTTGCTGAGTTTGTCACTTACAATTCTCATATCGGAGCTGACTTTATCCAGTCTGGTAAGCTTCTTGTTCAGTCCGCGGATCGTTGCTACAGTCACTACAAAATCCGCAAAATATGCCGCATACAAAATTGCTATCACAACCCATTCCCAGGTTGCCGGTATATGTGATGCCTGATTCTCCACATACTTCTGGAAAACTTTTACGACCATCACGATTGCAAGTCCCCAGATCAGCGAAAACTCCAGACAGATATACCCGTGAAAATTCAGCGGCTTATCTGAATAATCCCACCATCTTGCATGAAAGCATACGTCAAGCAGCCATCCGGCGATCAGCTCTACCAAAGTAGCCAGGACAAATCCAAAGACAAAGATCATTCCTTCACTCATCACATGTCCGCCGCTCTGAATCGTATTGAGCAAAGCAAAAACGGACAATACTCCGAAACCATACACCGGGCAGACCGGACCATTCAGAAAACCTCGGTTTATCACCTTTCCAAGTGCAACCGCATGAAAGATAACTTCAACAACCCATCCTCCAAAAGAATAAAACAAAAAATACAAACATATCTGAAAATATGTCATTCCACAAATCATTATCTATACCCTCCTCCATCTTTCCTTTTTGATATAAGTAAATTTATTATACCAGACACGCCAATATATACCTATACAAATCTTATGAAATATTTCGTCAGAACAAAGCGGACAAGTCTGCTTCAGCAAACATGTTCCTATTACATAAAAATACCGCCAGTTAGCTCCGGGCCATCTGACGGCATTAATATTATCTCTTTACCCCACACTGAATCGCCTGTGTCGGGCAGGCTTTCTTACATCTTCCACAACGGATGCACTCTGCACTGTTCGGGTTTTCCACAGGGTTGACTTCCATCTGACATGCTTTTGCACATTTTCCACAGTGAATGCACTTCTCCTCGTCTACACGATAACGAAAAACAGATACTTTATTGAATATAGAATAAAATGCTCCCAGTGGACAGATATATTTACAAAACGGCCGGTAAATAAGAATTGCCAAAATGATCATAATCACCAGAATCACATTTTTCCATATGTAAAGCCATCCGACTGCACTGCGCATGGACTTATTCAACAATACAAGCGGAAGACCACCTTCCAGTGTTCCTGCCGGGCAAATCAGTTTGCAGAAATACGGTGCGCCCTGTCCCATGATATCTACCACAAACATCGGCAATAAAATTACAAATATAAGAAAAATTACATATTTCAGCTTGCGAAGCAGTTTGTCTCCGCGAAATGTCCTGATTTTTTTCGGAAACGGAATCTTGTTGAGCAGATCCTGGATCAGTCCGAACGGACACAGGAATCCGCAGACCAGCCTGCCCAGCAATGCTCCGACAAAAATCAGAAATCCGACCACATAATATGCCATTTTGAAGTTCCAGCTTCCGATCACCGCCTGAAGAGAACCGATCGGACAGGCGCCTGTCGCACCGGGACAGGAGTAGCAATTCAGTCCCGGAACACAGACATTTTTCAGCTTTCCGGTATAAATCTTGCCGGTCACAAAACCAGACAGATGACTGTTAGTCAGCAGGGCCCACAATGCCTGGATTCCATGTCGCGGCCATTCGTTTATTTTCATTTTTTTATTATCCAATTCCAATACACTCCATGCAGATATTAATTGCTTTTGTAAAAACTACGGACATCTCGCCTCTGTAGATTCCAAAGATCATCAGAAGGATTCCAAGAATTGCCAAAACAACTCCTGCCCATTTTGTTTCTGTTATTTTTTTTATCATAGTTATCTTTTATCTTTCTGCCGGAAACCGGCATTGCTGGTTATCACAACTATACTCTTTTATTTTGAAACATTCGCAAGCTCTTTTTCTACGATTTTCTTCCACTCATCCAGGCTATGGCTTCCGGAATATGTTTCTCCTACAATATTTCCATCTTTGTCAACAAAGAAGGTTTCCGGGAAAGCAGAGATGCCATTCAGACGTCCATTCATCATTGTTGAATCCGGAATCAGGAAAGGATAAGAAGCTTTTGTCTTTTCCTGAAGAACACCAGCTTTTTTCACGGTAGCATCATCCTGTTTTCCGTCATCTCCTACTGTATCAAGAACCACACCAACAACTCCTACTCCCTTGTCTTTCATCTCCTCATAGAGTTTTTCCAGTTCCGGAATCTCATTGACGCATGGAGAACACCAGGTAGTAAAAATATTGACCAGAGTCAGGTCATAATCGCTAAATACTTTTTCTGTATAGTCTTTTCCGTCAACACCCTTTGTCTCAAATTTACCCACAGTTGTAGAATCACCTGCATTGCTGGTATCCTGTGGCTGATCAAATGCGGAAAGCTGCTGGAATGGTGTCATCTCTGTGAGTGTCACATCAATTTCTTCCACTTCTTTTTTCAGGGATTCATCTGCATCTTTATTAGTGCTCAGATAATATTTATACTTTCCATCACTGCTGCTTCCGATTTCTTTGTGTTCTGTACAGCCTGTGATCTCATCCAGTTCTTTCTCAGAATCTTCGTCATAGATTCCAATCACTCCAATTTTTGCAAGACTATTGCACCAGTCATCATACGCTGTTCCAAGCTTGTCAACCTCTGCCTCTTTCTGCTCCTCGGTCATTTCGCTCCAGCTTATATATGCATATTTAATTGCATCTGCAGTGTCATTCCATCCTTCATTTGAGATCATCGCAATAGTCTGCGCTTTTATCTGTTTAAGCAGTTCCTCTGGAAGTTTCATGTTAAGTCCAAGGAATGGATACTCATAAGAATCCTGTGCCTGCACAGTTGTCTCAGATGGTTTGAAAGTACCCTGTATAAAATCAGACGGGATTGCATCCCCCTCTGCAGCAACTGCATCATCATCAACTACCATTCCGTCCTGGTCTGCCGGAACCGCCATTGCTTCTGTACTTTCTGCTGCCATTACGGATACTCCTCCAAAGGTGGATGCTCCTAATACTGCAGCTGCCATAAGTGCTGTTATTTTTTTCATTCTGAATTTCATGATATATATCTCCCTTCAATTGATTTCGTTTGCATTTTACAGCGTGAGCTGTGCTCACTGCGATTACTATAGACAAAACTATACCATACTGTACATAAAATTGGTGTTAAGAAAACACGAAAATGAATTTTTTTAATCAAAATGCCGATTTCATTGAAATATGTGATTTTTTTACAGGAATTTTATGTCCAACATGATATGATAGTATCAGACAGAATTATCGAAATACCTGATACAAAACAATTCTCAGGTACTACCACTTAAAAAGGAGAACTTACATGCATATATTAATTATAGAAGATGAAGAACAGCTCTGCTGCTCCATTGCAGAGGGTCTTCGCATGAATGGATACGAAACAGATACCTGTTTTGATGGAAACGAAGGACTGGAATTATGTATGACAGAAAGTTACGATCTGATTCTTCTGGACCTGAATCTTCCGGGAACAGACGGTCTTGACATTCTGCAGCAATTCCGTACATCTGACAGCACCACACCGGTTCTGATTCTTTCCGCGCGTGGACAGATTCAGGACAAAGTAGAGGGACTGGATCTTGGCGCCAATGATTACCTCACCAAACCTTTTCACTTTGAAGAACTGGAAGCCAGAATCCGCAGTCTCACCCGTAGAAAATTTATTCAGGAAGACATCTGTCTGAAATGTGGCCGCATCATTTTTGATACACGCACACGGAAAGCCAGTGTAGATGATGCGACTCTTTCCCTTACCCGAAAAGAAAGTGCACTTCTGGAATATTTCCTGCTCCATCAGGGTCGTATCATCAGCCCCGAGGAAATGATCGAACATCTCTGGGACGGAAGTGTTAACAGTTTCAGTAATTCAATCCGCGTCCACATTTCTTCTCTGCGCAAAAAACTTCGTGCTGCACTGGGCTTTGATCCGATTCAGAATAAAATCGGACAGGGATATATTCTGATGGAGGAAATATCATGAAAAATTTTTCCAGAAAACTCTCCCTGCAATGGCGTCTGACACTGATCACCGCTCTGCTTGTAACAATCACCTGCATACTGATGTACTTTTTTATCAGTCAGTCCGCAGTTACCGGTATGGACCACCTGCAAAATTATATCGTACAAATTAATAAAACCGATTCTTCACCAATTACTTTTAACATAGATCCAACTATCTTGTTTCCTGATCTCTCAGAACAGGTAACAACGACCAAACAGCTTTTTCAGATCCGAAGCCTTATCACTACAGTACTCATCATTCTGCTGAGCAGTGCCTGCACATATTTTGTCAGTCGCCGGGCATTAAAACCATTGCACAATCTCAGCACAAAAGTTGAAAAAATCCAGGCACAAAACCTCTCCGAACCACTTGAAGTACCGGACAGCAACGATGAGATCTCGAATCTGACACTTTCCTTTAATGAAATGCTTTCCCGTCTGAATGATGCCTTTACCGCACAAAAACAATTTTCTGCCAGTGCCGCGCATGAGCTTCGCACACCCCTTGCGGTCATGCAGACAAATCTGGAAGTTTTTTCCCGCAAGAAAGAGCCCTCCGCTGATGAATATCAGAAGCTTTTTTCCATGATTCAGGAACAGACCGGACGACTCTCCCATCTGGCAGAAATACTTCTCGATATGATCGGGATACAGACGATTGAACGTTCTGAAACAATCTCGCTGGCAGAGCTTACAGATGAAGTTCTCTGCGACCTGACTTCAATTGCTGAGCAAAAACAAATTAAGCTGATTCAGGAGGATGGAGACTGTACCATCACCGGAAGTTATCTTCTTCTCTACCGTGCTGTGTATAATCTTGTGGAAAATGCGATTAAATACAACCATCCCGGTGGAAAAGTAACGGTAAACATCCGGCAGAAAAAATCTCTCCTGAACACTGCTGTTCCTCCTGTTCCGACAGACTGCGCCCTCGTTGAAGTATCTGACACCGGGATCGGAATTTCTCCGGAATATCAGGAAAAAATTTTCACCCCGTTTTTCCGTGTAGACAAATCCCGAAGCCGCGCTATGGGCGGCGCCGGACTGGGGCTCGCGCTCGTAAATGAAATTGCCAGACAGCATGGTGGCGAAGTAAAAGTCCTGAAAAGCAATAAAAACGGCAGCACGATTGCCCTCATACTGCCACTGTAAAGCAACAGGCACAAACCACTGTTTTATGTGATCTGTGCCTGTATTGATTTTCAATCTAAAATTTCTTTCATCGGTGTGCCGATCGTTCCTTCCGGCATCGCAACTCCGAAATTTGATGCAATCGTCGCGCCGATATCAGCAAAGGAATCAGACTCCGGCAGATTTCCGCTTATTTTCAGTTTCGGCGAATACAGAAGAAGCGGTACATATTCTCTTGTGTGGTCGGTTCCTGTATAAGTCGGGTCATTTCCATGATCCGCAGTGATCATCAAAAGATCATCATCCCTGAGAACTTTCAGAAACTCACCTAATTTCACATCAAAACGCTCAAGCTCTGCCGCATATCCTTCCGGGTTTCTGCGGTGTCCCCAAAGCGCATCAAAATCAACAAGATTTGTAAAACAGAGTCCTGTAAAATCAGTCTTTGCATAATCAATCGTCTGATTCATTCCGTTGACAGAGCTTACGGAATGGACGGAATCTGTAATTCCTTCCCCATCAAAAATATCATGAATCTTACCGACTGCCAGCACATCGTAACCGTTTTCTTTCAACGCATCCATTGCTGTTTTATTCGTCGGTTTTAACGCATAATCATGGCGGTTGCTGGTTCGCTTGAAGTTCTCCGGTGAATCACCGACATACGGCCTTGCAATTACGCGACCTACTCGCCATTCCTCTTTGAGCGTCAGCTTTCTCGCAATCTCACAGCAACGATACAGATTTGCCAGATCAAATGTCTTTTCATTTCCGCAGATCTGCAATACAGAATCTGCAGAAGTATAAACGATCATCGCATTTTCCTGCATCTCCTGCATACCAAGTTCTTTAATGATCTCTGTTCCACTTGCGCTTTTATTTCCGATAACCTTTTTGCCACACTGCTTCTCAAGCTCGTCGATCAGTTCCTGCGGAAAACCGGTTTCCGTAAATGTCTTAAACGGTTTTGTCGTATGGATACCCATCATTTCCCAGTGTCCGGTCATCGTATCCTTGCCATTGCTCTGCTCTTTCATTCGCTTGTAGCAGCCCAGCGGTTTCTCAACAGGATGAATACCTTCCATTGCTTTCAGGTTTGCCAGACCCAGACTCCGTAGATGAGGCATCTTATCCTCATGCAGATATTTGCCCAGATGACCGAGCGTATCTGCGCCTTCATCTCCAAACTTCGCTGCGTCCGGCATATATCCCATGCCGACCGAATCCAGCACAATTACAAATATTCTCTGATATTTCACTTTATCGTTTACCTTTGTCATATGGAACTCACCTGCTTTCATTATGTTATGATAATTATACCCCGATGACCATAGAATTACAATTACATCGACAGGCTGCTCCTGTTTCTTTTCGCTAATTATTTTTTATTCTATCCGCAGCATCCGATAGCCTATTCCAACATGAGTCTGTATATATGAAACATCACTCTTTTCTGTTTCCAGTTTCTTTCTCAAAGTCGCCATAAACACACGAAGAGAAGCTACATCACTCTCTGCGCTTCTGCTCCAGATCTGCTGCGTGATATATGTATGCGTCAGTACCTTACCTACATTACGCGACAAAAGGCACAAAAGTTTATATTCAATAGGGGTCAGATGCAGTTCTTCACCTCTCAGATAAGTACAACCGGCCGTATAATCAATTTTCAGTTCACCATTGGTAAAAGTCGATTCTTCCTGCATCTCGCCTGTCTGGAGCAGTGCAAGTCGTCTCTGCGTGACGCGTATCCGTGCAAGAAGTTCCTCGACTGAAAATGGTTTCGTTATATAATCATCTGCGCCTGCATCCAGCGCTTCTATCTTATCTGTGTCTTCGTTTCTTGCACTTATAACAATAATCGGCATATTTGACCACATTCTGATTTTTTTGATCACTTCCACTCCCTCTATATCCGGCAAGCCCAGGTCAAGCAAAACAATATCCGGATTATGTGAGGAAGCCTCCAGAATGGCAGAGGTACCATTCTCTGCTTCCAGATATTTATAATCATGTGTCTTTAATGCTGTTATGATCAGGTTTCGTATCGGACGATCATCTTCAACAATCAGAATCGAATTTTTATTCATTTAATATCACCTCGCTTAATGGCAGAGTAAACGTAAAAATACATCCTCTCGGAATATTATCTGTCAGCACCAGAGTTCCCCCGTGTGCTTCAATAATTGACCGGCAAAGGGCAAGGCCAAGACCAAGACTTCGATGACTGTCAGCGATTGTATTATTGCCTGTGTAGAACATTTCAAATATATGCGATTTTACTTCATCTGAAATACCTGGTCCGTTATCAGCTACACTGATCTGTGCTTTACCATCCTTCTTTATTCCTCTGATGCATATCTTTGAGCCCGGCAGTGTATATTTTATTGCATTATCAATCAGATTTACAAGAACCTGGATTATAAGCCGCACATCCATATGTACGAGAATGAATTCTTCACATTCTACGTCAATCTGATAATCCTCATGTTTTCGGCTGATGTGGCGCAATGATTCTGCAATGACTTCGTCCAGAAGCTGATCTGTAAATTTAATCTTTAATCTTCCATCGTTCAGTCTCGTGATAGACAGCAGATTTTCCACAACATCAATCAGCCAGTCTGCATCATCATAAATATCTGAATAAATTTGACGTTTTGTTGCCTCATCCAGACAGCTTCCATTGTTTAACAGCATATCTGCATTTCCGGATATCGAACAAAGAGGTGTTCGAAGATCATGTGAAATCGCACGCAAAAGATCCGCACGAAGCTGTTCATTTTTAGCAAATACTGCATTTTTTTCTTTTTCTATTGCATTATGTGAATTTTCCATCGTAAGTGCACATTCATTAAGAACAGAAATCAGAATGCTATTCTCATAAGAATCCAGTTTTTTCTTCTGCAATGGAATTCCAATTACACCATATACATTGTCTCCACTTTTAATAACAAAGTATAAACATCTGGCACTGCTGAAATGATTCGTTGTTGCACCTGCATTCTGCCTATTCTCATATGCCCACCTGGCTACATACTGTTCTTCTGATGTCAGAAGTTCTCCCTGCCTTCCACTTTCGTCATTATGAAAAAACAGACTGCCGCCGGACAGTTCTCCGTTTTCTTCAATATACGCAACAATATTACAGTTTAACAGACGCACCAGTTGTTTACAGGTAACACAAAGGATATCTCTTCTGTCTTTTACCTGTTGGAGTAGACGGTTTGTATCAAATAAAATCTGTGTGCAAAAAGCCTGCTGTGCCGATAACCTTGCATGCTCTTTTAGTTTTGCCGCAAGTGTTCCTGTCAGTACGGATGAGATAAGCATGATCAGAAATGTCACAGGATAACCAACTGCATATGTCTGAAATGACATTCTTGGTTCTGTAAGAAAAAAGCAAAAAAGAACGACACTTAAAAACGAACCGGCCAGACTGCAAAGATATCCATCTGTTAAAATTGAGGTGAGCAATACTCCAAGGATATATATGGTAACTATATTCGCATCTGTGAAATACAGTTTCTGAAATATCAGTCCAATCAGTGTACAGCCAATAAATATTGAAACTGTCAGAATATAATCTTTTACTGATGGTGTTTCAATATGGAGCTTAAACTTCTGCTTCTGACCGGTTTCCGGCATAACTGTACCCGGAATAACATGCATGTATGCATTCTTTTTTCTTCCTTTTGAACTCATCTCGACTTTTTTTAATAACTGCAGATTTGAACGTTCATCAGAAAGTTCTTTTCGGCTTTCCTTAATAAAGCATCCCAGTTTTGACACCATAAAAAGTCCCAGCCCAAATATTACACATACAATCAATATCAGAGTTCCCTTTTCCATTATCATCACCCACTATCTTCAGATATGAAAACATTTTTGAATTGTTTTATAATCACCCAGTACCAGAAGTGTACTCCCATCATTCAGAACTGTATCAGCTGATATTGCCACACCGATTTCGCCGCCTTCATTTTTGACTGCCAGAATATTTATATTATGTTTCTTTCTTATGTCAAGTTCACCTATGGTTTTTCCAATCCACTCATACGGTATTTCTACTTCAAAGATTGCATGAGATGCATCGACTTCCATATAATCAAGGATATGATCATCCGCATAACGAATGGATGCCCATTTTGCCACCTGTTTTTCAGGATAAACCACCTTATCTGCACCATTTCGCAAAAGGAATTTTTCATGGACATCCCGTTCCGCTCTGGAAATTACCAGTCTGGCTCCCAGTTCCTTTAGTAAAGAAGTCGTCTCAAGCGAATTCTGAAAACTACCTCCAATCGTCACAAAACAGATATCATAATTTCCGATTCCCAGAGATTTCAGAAATTCAGCATCTGTGCTGTCTCCAATCTGAGCATTGGTAACAAACGGAAGAACTTTCTCTACTCTTTCCTCATTCAGATCTACCGCCATAATCTCATGTCCCATCTGATTAAGCTGCATTGCAATGTGTTTTCCAAATCTTCCAAGTCCAATAATTAAAATATTCTTCATAAAAAAGCTCCTTTAACCCACTGTGATTTTTTCCATTGGCATTCTTGCATTATTATTATTTTTTCCTGAAAATACTGCATAGATCAGTGTCAGTCCACCCACGCGCCCCAGGTACATAAGTACAATCAATATCAGTCGTGATATTATATGTAGATCGGGCGTAACACCCAGAGTCAGTCCTACCGTTCCTATAGCTGAAGCTGCCTCATAAAAACAGGTTAGCACAGGTAAGCCTTCATAAGCACTGATTATGATCCCGCCTCCAAAGAACAGCATCAGGTACAGCATAGCAATTGTTGCCGCATTTTTTATCACCTGAACATCAAATCTTCTTCCAAAAGCACCTGCATCTTCACGGCTTCTGAATGTAGCAAATGCATTCAGGATCAGTACTGCAAAAGTTGTTGTCTTCATACCTCCCGCTGTGGAACTTGGTGATCCTCCGATCAGCATCAGCAATATCATAACCGACTTTCCTGCTTCTGTCATCAACGGGAGATCTGCAGTATTAAACCCGGCTGTTCTCGTTGTAACTGACTGAAATATTGAATACAGCAGACGTTTTTTAAACAGAAACTCTCCAAAATCATTGGCAAAAAATAAAATTGCCGGCAATATAATAAGAAGAACAGTTGTTATCAGAATCACCTTGCTCTGCATACGATAACGTCTGAAATTTAATTTATTTTTATAAAAGTCTTCCCAGGTAAGAAATCCGATACCTCCGATTATAATCAGAAGCATGATCACCATATTCAGCCATATATTATCGCCATATCCTGAAAGAGATACAAACCTGTGCCCTTCTGTTCCCAGTATGTCAAACCCGGCATTGCAAAATGCAGATACTGAATGAAATACGGACATCCAGATTCCCCTCCGCCCAAAATCATGGCAAAATACCGGGAGAAGTAAAATTGCTCCAATCGCCTCAACCAAAAAAGTTCCTCTCAGTATGAATTTTGTCAACCGGACAATTCCGCCTACCTGCGGTGCCGATATTGCGCTCTGCATAGTGCTGCGCTGCATAAGAGATATTTTTCTTCCGGAAAGCATAAATGCAGCGACAGCAACTGTCACTACTCCCAGCCCACCTGTCTGTATAAGTATAAGAATAACTGTCTGACCAAATCCGGACCAGTAGCTGCCTGTGTCCTGTACAACAAGCCCCGTCACACAAACTGCAGAAGTTGAAGTAAAAAGTGCTTCGTCAAATGGAGTTACGATTCCATCTGCAGACGAGACCGGAAGCATCAGAAGAAGCGTTCCCAAAAGAATCACTCCTGCAAACCCTAATATGATCATCTGAAATGACGTCAGATGTTTTTTTCTGTGAAAATTCTCCTGCATAAATGTATGGCTCCTTTTTTAATATTTTGCACATGCAGATTTTAATCTTTTTATTCCAGTCTTATTATATATATAACTCCTCAAAGATTGTATAAAATTATCGGAATCAATATTAAGATTTTATAAAGAAAATAAATAGACGACACTGTGAAACGACAAAACTGATCTGTACCGAAAAGGAGAAGTCTGAAAGATATTTTCAAACTTCTCCCTTTATAATTATGTCTTAAAAGATTATATCAATAAAGAAAACAACATCACAACTATTCTTCCGGCAGTCACCTTACGGAACGCAGGACGGTCTCGACAACCTGATCGTTCCCTCTGTTTTCACCTGCAAAGATCACCATGTCAATCTGTGTCGCATCTTTCTGGTCAATAAACACGATTCCGTAAAGGCTGTCTGTCGAGCAGAAAACACATGGAATTCCATTGATCTCTGCTTCTTTTTCCAGTTTGAATCCCTGCTCGTTGATCTGTTCTTTCAACACATCCATCATTGTCATGTTATTATCGGCAAGCTCCTGCTCAATCTCTTTCCTCGTCTCTTCATTGTCAGGCTCCGTTGCCATCGCCATACAGATATAGGCTTTGTCTTCAGATACAGAAATATATTTCACACCACCTGCAATGTCTTCTTCGTCCGGCTGGCAGGCATCCCATTCTGTCGGAATATACAGTTCAAACAAATCTTCTACCTTTGTCCATATACCATCGTATCCGGCTTTCGTTTCATCAAAAGAACTTACTTCATCTGTCGGCTCCACATGACGCATGCATACATGATCTTTTACATAATCAATTTCCGAGAAAAGCTGCTGATATTCCTCGCTGATGCTTTCATCTTCCATATATCCCTGCACATCTGTCGGAAATGTCAGGAAATAATTCATCACAGACTCCTCGCCGAATCCTACATAATAATAGGACGGCAGCTCTGTGAAATCACTGTTTACGGAATAAGATAAGGAAAAAAGTTTCCCGCCAACTGTCCCATAATTTTCCTGCCATTTTTCTTTGCTCGCCTTATGATAAAAAGTAACACTGGTGTCCTGTGCCTGCACCGCAACCTTTCCCTTCCAGTCTGCTGGGAGTGTCACAGCAACCTCTTCAAAATAGTAGATCTGCGAGCCGTCATCCATTGTATCATTTACAAAAGTCAGCAGATTCTGCGTATCGACCGCCGCAAAAGCCGTCACCGGAGTCAGAGAAGTGGTCATCAGCACCATTCCCATACCAGCTGCTGCCAGTGTTTTTTTCCAGTTCTTTTTCATTATTTCTTTCCTACTTTTCATCCTTCATTATAAATCATGCCTTATTCGATCTCGTCATCACGAATCGGTAATACCATATTTTCCAATGCATACCGAAGTTTTGGATGATGAATCACAAAATGGATCGCCGGAGCCCGGTTCTTCGATATCATGCACCATTTTCCCTCAAAACAAGTGATCTGGATATTGTGAAAACCTTTTATCTTTGTCAGATTGAACTGATAGTTTTCGTTTGCTTTCGCATAGTCCCGGCCTGCCTTTATACATGCCAGATACTCTTCATAGGTCAGGTGGATATCTTTTTCCAGAAAACACTCTGCAATCGGAAGCACCGGCGGATATTTTTCATACTCCGCTTCAGAAAGCACTGATACTTCATCCTCTACTACACTGTGCTTCAAAGTCGTCACCAGACATGTTACAGATTTTTTATAGCATTCCAAAATCACAGTTTTTTCATTCAGCACAACATGATTGCGTTCCAAAATATCTTCCAGCAGTTTTTCCGGCAGAACGCCCAGATCCGGAACCGCCAGTACACGTCTCCGACGACCTTCTTTCCCGGCATTTTCAATCAGAGCAGCATACAGTTCTTTTTTGCGCTCTTCCCTGTAAATATCCATCAGTGGATGTGCTTTTTTCAAAAGATATTCCATATTTTTCTGACTGATTAATACTTCCTCTTTGCGGCTGGTCAGATAATAATGTGCCAGATCATGATGCCCGCTGATGCAGTCACCTGTCATCGCCACCTGCCCGGAACAATAATGCAGATGAGAATAGATACGATTCTGTACACCTTTCAGATAATATGGTGAAATCTGCCCGGTCATATAAAGCGGCACCCAATTTTCCAGACCGAGCATCATATCTTTCATCGGACGTTCCACATCGTGGATGATATGGATATGCAGCCCCTTTTTGAGAACCATCGCAAGACCGAACATGTATTTTTTTGCAAAATCCTCGTCTGCAGCCATATCTTCTACCGGCATGTCACTGCATATGTACAAGGCCTTCATTGATTTTGAAAGCACGGTATGCTTCAGAAAATCCAGTTCCCCCTCGCGCATTTCTTTCAATCCATAATAATGTCTCGAAACAGGAAGCTGAAACGGTACTTTCGGCACCTTGAAACTGTCAAAATGAATGGCACGTATATAATCATCCAGATTAAAAGAATCCACTTTACGCAGAAAACCAGATACATAATCAACGTCTTCCGGTTTTAAAGAACTCAGCCACTCCCTCAGTTTTTTCCTGTATAGAGAACTGTCTGTAATTTCGTCTTCATTGCATTGAATAAGATATGTCACCTTTTTCCGATCCTGCTCATCCTTGTAATTAGATGCAACATACTCGCAGATTTTTTCGATAAACTGCTGATGATGTGCCGGATTGCGCTTGCCCGTCCTTATCTTCGACAGGTACGAGGGATCATAATGCAAAAATGCCGCAATTCTGGAAATATTGATATCCAGTTCTCTCAGCAGAATGTCGAGTTTCTGGTTGTTAAATGCCGGTTCGTCCCGATTATCCTCCAGACTTTCACGCAGTGTCTGCAAAACTTTGTCCGCCTTAAAATCCCGGATGCCTTTTTCTGCTGCAGTCTTGATGATTCCATCGGACAATTTCTTTAAATATTCACTGTCAGCTGAAGGTGCACGCTCACCTTTGCGGTACCGGCTGATAACCGTTTCGGATATTTTGCTGTTACGCGCCAGCTCTTTTCCATTGCAGCGGATCTGTATGATATAGTTATTCAGACATTCCTGAAAATTCATCTTCTCCATCCCCTTCCGAATCATTCCCATATTTCCTGCTTACAGTATAAAGGATTTTCGGCAAATGCTCAAAAAATTACCACCTTTGTCTATGACAGATATGGCAATACTTTTGAGCATCAACAGAAACTTTGTTATACTGATTTTACCAATACTCAGAAGGAGGATACAACAATGAAAAAGTTTAAGAAAACATTAGTAAGTCTTGTTATGGTACTTCTGTTAGCATTCACAATTGTCCCTTCAACGAATGTAACAGTTCAGGCCGCTTCCGTCGGAAAAGTGACAGGATTAAAAGCAGTCTACACCAAAGGCCAAACACGACTTACATGGAAAAGAGCATCCAGAGCCAGAGCATATGAAATCTATCGCTCAACCAACGGTCAGAAATATCAGAAGGTAAAAACTGTCAGAGGACTTTCCTGGCAGGATACAAAGAAAGGAGAGCTCTGGTACAAAGTACGTGCTGTCAATGGGCGACAGAGAGGTCGTTTCAGCAATGTCGCATCCATTTATACGATCGGAGGCCGCATTTCATTGCGAAAAACAGGGAATTCTTTTCTGAGCGCCGGAACCAGCATATTTGCTCTGGAAATCTGGAATTATGCATCGAAAAAGCCAGCTTTCATAGGATGCAGCAATAACGGCAGAAAAATGACTAATTTTCCGATATACGTTTATAATAAGAAAAAGCGCAGATATGAAAAATCATTAACAAATGAACCTTACTATCATGGAGCACTTTCATCTTCCGCAGGAGAAACAGATCTGAAAACCAGTATTCTGCACAGGGGAAAAGGGAATTATATTGTTTATGTTGCCGGTCTTGGAATGATTTATCCATATGTAAATGCTTACGATAACGGTAATATTTATACGTATTATATCTACATGTATTTTAAAATCGGATCAAGAACATATCGTTTTCGAGTAAGCTCTAATTCGTCATATTACAAAGATTATCATGTACAGCGTATAAGATAGATTTTGGCTAAAATTAAGGAGAAGTCCGAAAAAGACTTCTCCTTTGCTATTGTTTTATTATTGTTTTATTATTCTTTTTCATACAGAAATTCTTCCGGCAGACTTACCTTGAAATCTTTTGCCAGTGCACGGAAATTATCTGGCTGGATTGTCTGCAGTTTGTGCGGTGTCATAGAGAGGATCTTTACAAGGATCTCTGCTGATTTCTCAACAGTATGAAGCAGGCCAAATGTCAGGTCAAAATCCTCTCCGGAACAGAACATTCCATGATGTGCCCAGATTACAACATCATATTTTTTCATAAGTTCCGCTGTTTTTACAGCAATTTCTCTTCCGCCCGGAACCATCCAGCCGACAACTCCAACACCGTCCGGAAATACGACCGGACACTCGGTTGCGGATTCCCAGAGTTCTCTGGTAAACACTTTGTCATCCAGTGGGAGCACAAATGTCAGTGCAATCGTGTTTGTGGTATGCGCATGGTAAATAACACGATGCTTTCCATTAGTAAGTTTTTTCTTTACTTCATGATTCATCAGATGCGTCGGAAGCTCACTTGTCGGTCTTCCTCCCTCTACCAGCCCCCAACGGATACGGTAATTGCAGCCAGTCTCATCCAGTTCGATAATTGCAAGACATACTTCCGGGTCAACAATGATATTTCTGAAATATTTACCACTTCCTGTCACAAGGAAAAATTCGCCCGCCAGTCCCGGTACTTCAGTTCCGATCGGTGTCCATTCTCCCGGTGCGTTCAGACGCGGACGGATCATTTCGACTTCCTCTGCCTTCAGACGATAGCTTAAGTTACCACCGTTTCTCTCATGCCATCCCTGCAGATAACCGTCATTCGCCATCTTGATAAAACCCTGTACAAATTTTGACTCTAAGATCCTCATAATAAAATTCCTCCGATTTCGTCCATAAATGGGCAGTTTTGTTGTGTTGTGGTTTTATGTTGTTTATTCTCTTGATTTATGTTGTTTCTCTTTGTTTTCATTTGCATTATATATGGTTTCTTGTGGTTTGTAAAGACCTTTTTGAAAAAAACTTCAAAAAACCACATCCGTATCACTCTGCATATAAATCGAATATATTTTTTTATGATGGATTTCTATGATTACATCTGCCAGATGTGTTTCTCTCATATACGTTGAGGACAATATTAATAATGTAATATTATTTTTCCTCAACTGAAAAATTAAATCTGTAATGAATGCGCGTGACTGATAATCACTCTCAACAAACGGACTACATATAACCGCCAGCTTTGGGTGTATAAATATCACATGCTGATAGAGTAAGTGATATTTTTCTTCTTTAGAAAGTTCTGCGAGATACTTGCAGGCTACTACATTGCCCAGTTCCTTTTTTGCCTCTGTAAATAACAGTTTCTGTATATTTTTTCTTACAAATTTCTGTCCACTCTTTTTTTCAATACCCTGGGTCAGATTTTCCATATAACTAAGGTCCATGTACGGCATCGTCCTGTATGCATTGGCAAGAATAAAGGAGATACCATACGGGTAAATTTCTTTCCTGGGATATCGTTCCAGAAGTACTCCATTAAATCGCACCTCGCCGAGGTATGTAGCTCCTTTGCGTTGCAGAAGAGCCATAATATTATCCTGTACCTTGCGATTTGCCAGCAGAACAATACACTGACCTTCATATAGTTTGAACGAAATGTCCTTTATATCTTCCGTGTATACATTTCTAAATTCCAAAACAGAATTTTTCATATTTATCTGATGAGTGGTGTGTGCTCTTTCCAGACCGTTCATATCTGCTGCTATACATCTCCAAAGTTCCTGTTCATCCGGATGTTTTTCTCTCGTCAGATATTTTATATTCGTTCCGTCTCTCATTAATATTGTAAAATCTGCAAATCCTATAATTTCACTGTAATCATTTCCGATCATCAGAAACGTCACTCCCTTTTTACGGAATTTCTGAATAATCCCACGTACCTTTTTATATTCACGTTCCGTAAGAAAGTTTGACAGACCAACCATAACAATCATAGCAGCTTCCGCTGTAACAGCACGCAAAATCTCAATAATACACCTGTCAGCGTTTGAAATATTTTCACAGTTTTTGCTCTCCGGAAGATCTATATTTAATTCTGACTTTATCCATAAAAACCGGCTTCGTTCCTTTTTGCTGGAAATTACAAGTCCATGTCTTTCTCTTCTTGGCGTGACAAATATATTATCAATCGTCGATAATCCCTTAAACAGACGATTATTGTAGTCTATAATGGAAATGTTATTAGGCGCAGACTCACAATAATCCTGATTATGAACCAACTTTCCTCTTACATAGATTTTCCCGGTGATATTATCTCTCGTATTTGTTTGTAACAAATTCAGCAAAACCTCAATTCCGGTATCATTTACCGCAACCATTCCAGCCATTTGCCCCTCATATATTGAAAAGCTCAGATTTTTAACATCTGATTGTAATGCATTATAACTTGTCACATTTTCAAAGCGTACCAGTTCCTTTTCCACTTTGACCTCCCACATCTTCTTTATCAATGCGTAGTTTTTTCTCCAGATCATCAGGTGTCAGCACTACCGGAAGTTTTATATGTACGTCTGTCCCAATACCATAAATACTGTTCAACCAGATGCCATACTCTTCTCCAAACAACAGCTTAATTCTTTGGTTTACATTCCGTATCGCAATTCCACCACTCTTTTCGGATTTTTCATATCCATAATTCTCACTGTCAGTCCACAAACGATTATTAATCTCAGATAATTCTGTATCTTTGATTCCAATTCCATCATCACTGATCATAATATCCAGATTTTGCTTTGTATAACTAATTGAAATCGTCACCTGACCAGCACCTAACTTCTGTTCGATTCCATGATAAATCGCATTTTCCACAACTGGCTGCATAATCAGTTTCGGTATATAAAGTCTCAGAATATTTTTGTCCTCTTCATCATACGTTATCTGAATTCCGATTTTATTTCCGAATCGATAGTGTTGGATCGTAAAATAGTTCTGGATATTTTCCAGCTCATCCTCTATCTGCACCAGATAATCCAAATTAGAAATCGTATAGCGGAAAAAGGTTGCAAGCGCTTCTGCCATTGTACCGGCATTCACTGCTCCGTTTATAATAGCTTCACTTCGAATCGTTTCCAGAGTATTATACAGGAAATGCGGATTGATCTGATTCTGCAGTGCCAGAATCTGTGCTTCTCTTTTAGATGCAAGAAATAAATTTCTGTTTTCGTCTTTGTTATTGATCATAAACTCATAGAGCTTTCCTTCTTCCGGCGAATGAAACATATATAATTTTCGAAGATATTTATTCTCATGATTCAACAAAAAATTCTTTATATACACGTCCTGTTTATTCAGCAACATTAAAACAACACTGAGAATTACGATTTCCGCTAATAATACTGCCAAAATCAGCACCGACACCTGCAAAATAAAACAAAGAGCCAGCAAAACAACATTTATCATAATCAATACTGAAAAAATATAATTCGTGTATATTACTTTTTTCTTATTATCCATAAATCTTCCTATACTGGCTTGGCTTTACTTCTGTATATTTTTTGAAGTTCTTTGTAAAACTCTTAACATCAGAATACCCTACGGCCGCTGCTATACTTTCTATGGTTTCTCTCGTATTTTTGAGAAGTTCTTTTGATTTTTCAATACGTGATTCCATGACATAATCACTGAACGTAATTCCACATTCCTGTTTGAATCGAACACTGAAATGCGCGCTGCTGTAACCTACATATTCGCTGACTTCCTGTATTGTCAGATTTCCCGCCAGATTATTTCGAATATATTCTTTCGCATCGCGAATAGGCTTCGATCCACTTAGTGCACGTTTATGTCGGTACTCACTTAAGGACTGTTCCAGCGTCCCACTGAGTAATTCCTGAATTTCTCCTAATGAAATACAATTTTCGATGGATTTCATAAAATCTTTCAGAAGATTATCATCCTCATCCAGTGTATAGTTATTTTTTTGCATGGAAAGCAGATATGAATTCACCAATGCTTTTGCAGACTGCTCGATCTGATATCCATTAATTTCTTTGTCTTTGCTTAATGCTGTTCCCCACTCCTGAATAATATCGCTGATTCTTTTATCGTCCAGATTTTCTACCACATTCTCCAATTCCCTGACTGTATGCAAAAAATAGTCTTTGTAGTCCTGAACAACTATTTTTTCTTTTCCTTCAATAATCCTGTCTGTCCCCACCAGAATACGGTCTTTTATCGCAAGATATGCTGTTTCGTACGATTTTCCCACTTCTACCAGACAATTTACGCGCTTCCCCAGTCCAATTGTAAGATGCAGTTTCTTGAACACATCTTTCTGAAGAAGCATCTGATTTAAAAGACGATGAATCTGTGATTCTATTTCTGCATATTCATTTTCATAATTAAACAAAAAGATATATGTTCCATTATCAAGCATTGTTCCCTGCATTTCCTGCATAACAGGTGCAAAAGCAAATGACAGACTCTGTTGGATTTTTTCATACAGAAAACTGCTTTCTGTCTTTTCTTCAAAATTCAAACCATCCGCTTTTACGATCACAATTGTAAAAAAGCCGGGAATAAATTCGTATTTATACTGCTCATTTAATGTATTCATATCTTTTGTTAAAACATCGAATCCCTTCCCATGTGCAATTTCCATAATCAGTTGTTCTCTGTACAATCGTCGATTCTGCTGTTCCAGTGTCCATGCTTTTTTCACCTGACTGTACATCTGATTATTTTTGTCAATGCGGCTTTTTATACGCAATAAAGCTTTTGTCAGTTCTTCCGCCTTTACCGGTTTTAAGAGATAATCACTCACTCCATAATGGATAGCATTCTGTGCATAGTCAAACTGACTGTATCCACTGATAATAATGAACTGAATGTCAGAATTGTACTCTTTACCAATTCTGATCACATCTACACCATTGTACCCGGGCATACGTATATCGGTTATGACAATATCCGGCATTTCATTTTTTATTATTTTAATAGTTTCTCTGCCGTCATGTGCTACGGCAATTACCGACATCCCCAGAGATTCCCAGTCTATAAGTCTGAAAATCAGCTCACATATCCTTAACTCATCATCTGCAATCAGTACTTTTATCATTTGTACGTTTCCCCTCTCCTGCATAAACTATGACTTTCTCCATTTGGTTGCTTACAATGACATTTTTACTTTTTGTTCATAACAATCCCCTTTATTTTACATGTTTTCGCTCAATTTGCAAACAACAAAATCCGGATTGCATATACCAACCCGGATTTTGGAAAAAGTTTTTCATACAATACACCTGAATATCAATTGTCAGAAAATCAATTGAGAACTTTAACTTTTTTCTTAAGTTTAATATACTGAAGACTGTCAATAACAACTGCCAGGATAAGAACCAGACCTTTGATCATCTTCTGCATAAAAGGATTGAATCCCAGAAGTGACATACCATTACTAAGAACACCGATAATAAGGATACCACAGAACGCTTTAATTACACTTCCTTTTCCACCGTTCAGACTTACACCACCAAGAACGCATCCGGTAAGAACGTCCATCTCATAACCTTCACCTGCACTCGGCTGTCCACTTCCAATTCGGCCAAGCATTACAATTCCGGCAATACCAACCAGGAATCCACACATAGTATACGCCATAATTCGGAATTTATCGGAACTGATACCTGAAAGATCTGCTGTTTCTTCGTTACTTCCTACTGCATATAAGCTGCGTCCGATATACATTTTAGAAACAAAGAACTGTCCAAGGATTACAATCACAACCATCAAAAGTGCAGATACAGGAATGACTTTAAACAAATATGTCTGTCCAATCCATGTCAGTGATGCAGGAATGCCATAAACCGGTTTTCCCTCACAGATAGAATATGTAAATCCATAGAGGAAAATCTGCATTCCAAGTGTCATGATAAGCGGTGGAACTTTAATTTTTGCAATGATCACACCATCGATAAATCCCAATGCAGTAGCAACCAGTACTGCAAGAATTAATGCAATCGCTACACTGAAGCCCCTCTCTGTTACAAACTTACTGATCAGTACTACAACCAGAGAAATAACAGAACCCATGGAAAGCTCGATGCCACCGCCTCCGGAAACAAGTACCAGGGTCATACCAACGGAAAGTATTGCCATGATCGCTACCTGTTTGGAAATGTTAATAATGTTGGCACCCGTCAGAAATGTAGGTGTTGCAAAAGAAAAAATTGCAACCATTACCAGTAAGATTAAAAGAACTCCATATTCATCATAAAACTTTTTAAATGTTAATTTTTGTTTCATAAGCTAAAACCCCCTGTGATCTATATAGTTAGCTGAAATTATAAGCCGGAAGAATACTGCATAACTATTTCCTGACTAAATTCACCTTTAGAAATTTCACCTGCACTGACACCCTCATGCAGAATAAGTATTCGATCAGACATTCCGAGAAGTTCCTCCATCTCTGAGGAAACAATAACAATTGCAATTCCCGCCTCTGCCAGCTCAGCAAGTAATTTATAAATTTCCTGTTTTGCACCTACATCGACACCTCGTGTAGGTTCATCCATAAAAATTACTTTACAGTCTGCTGCAAGCCATTTTGCAAGAACAATTTTTTGCTGATTACCTCCGCTTAGTGTACTTGCTTTTGTATCTATACTCGGTGCTTTGATTCTCAGATCTTCCCATTCTTTTGTCGCAATTTTTCGTTCTTTTATCTTATTGATAACTCCCAAATTTGAAATTCTCTTCAATATTGGTAATGAAGTATTGTAACATATGCTGTAATCCAGAAGCAATCCCTGTCGTTTTCTATCCTCAGTTACAAATCCGATTCCCAGTTTTACCGCATCTTCCGGACGATTAATCTTAACTTTCTTTCCTTCCAGATAGATTTCTCCTGCATAACGAAGATCTGCTCCATAAATTGCTCTGAGAAGTTCTGTTCTTCCAGCTCCTACCAAACCTCCGATTCCAAGGATTTCACCTGCTCTTACTTTAAAAGAGATATTCTGTACTTTTTCAGAATAAATGTTTTTTGCTTCAAATATAACATCTCCAACCTTTCCTGATTTTTCAGGATATTCATAGGAAAGTTCACGGCCTACCATCGCTTTGATAAGTTTAGGTGTATCAAAATCTTCGATAGGTCCTGTCGTGATCAGTTTACCATCTCGCAATACTGTAATTCTGTCTCCAATCTTAAAAAGTTCCGGCAATCTATGAGAAATATAGATGATAACATATCCCTTTTTTTTCAGCTTCATAACAATATCGAGAAGTTTATCTACTTCGTCTTCGGTAAGAGGAGCTGTCGGTTCATCCAGAATCAGTACTTTAATATCTTTTGCCAGTGCTTTCCCTATTTCTACAAACTGCATATATGAAACCGTCAGATATTTTACAATTTCTCCGGTATCGATTTCTATATTCATTTTTTTAAAAACTTCATCTGCCCGTTTTTTCAGCTTTTTCAGATTAAATAATTTTGAGTCTGCATGCTGCTCGCCCAAATACATATTTTCTGCTACTGTAAGATCTTCCGCCAGATTAAATTCCTGATAAACAACTTCTATTCCCAGATCTTTTGATAATTTGGGGGTCATTGCGTTGTATTCTTTTCCTTCAAAACTGATAACACCAGAATCCGGCTGGTCGGCTCCGGATATCATCTTAATAAAAGTCGATTTACCCGCGCCATTTTCTCCTACAAGACAATGCACTTCGCCTTCCATAAAATCTATTGAAACATTATCCAGAGCCTGTACTCCCGGATATTGTTTGGAAATATTTCTTAATGATAAAACAACTTTCTTATCAGCCATAAGCGTTCTCCATATCTATCCAGTAAAGTGATTCTCCGACCATACGAAGTATGTGTCGGAGAATCCTGTTCATTAATCAAGTCAACAATTTTTATTACTTAACATATAATGTCGGATGGGAAATCCAATCTTCTTCTGCATTTTCGGAAGTGACAGAAACCATAGGAAGAATAACACTATCTGTTTCAACACCGTCAAGCTGTTTTACACATGCAAGAAGTGCCATTGCGCCACCATCGTAAACATCAAGACCAACATCTCCTCTGAGGATAGATCCCTCAGCAACCATGTCAATTGCATCGTTTACACCATCATTACCAAACATACCAAAGTTTTCATCTTTCAGATCTTTGCCTGCTGCCTGCCATGCCTGTGCATATCCAAGAAGACATGTATCATTTGTAGCTAATACACCTTTCAGATTCGGGAATGCCTGTGTCCATGCTTCACATGCTTTTACACCATCTTCTGTTACAAGGCCTTCCTGTTCGTCAACAAGTTTGATTCGTGGATCTTTTTCTGCAATTGCAGCTTCAATACCTGCAAGTCTTGCCTGCTGATATTCGAATTCATGATGCCACAGAACACCAAATTCCAGATCGCCTGTTTCATCCGGGAACTGTTCTAATGTCCATTCTGCTGCCATGGTACCTACGCGATATCCAATCTGATAGTTGTCGCAGAGGAAGGATAATGGATAGAGACATGCCTCTCCTGTTGAAGGATCAATGATATTATCATCATATGCGCAGATAACAATGCCTTTTTCGATAGCTTCATTTACAACTGTTGCAAAAGCCTGTTTATCAAATGCATGAATAATAATGGCATCATAGCCCTGTGCGATCATGTTTTCTACATTGGCAACCTGTGCTGCAACGTCATTATTTGCTACCATACAGGTATACTCAACGCCGATTTTTTCTGCTTCATCAGCCATACCTTCTGACATGGTGTTCCAAACAGCTACGTCCATACTCTCAAGGGCAAAACCAACTTTGTATTTTTCTTTTGCTGTGTACTCATCTTCCAGTACAGATACATCATCGGTTCCCTTCACTTCTGCCGGAACTGCGTCAGAATAGTCCGTTACATCCGCGTACACGGTTCCTGCCATAGCACCTAATGCCATCATCCCTGCCATGAATCCTGCCATCACTTTTTTCTTCATTATTTGTCCTCCTTTTTTTATGCCAAACCGTATTTGGCTAATTTTTCTTTTTCGTACTGAAGCAGATATGCTGCTTCTTTATCACGATATTCCGGTGACATATCTGGTTCCAGATCTCTCCACAGAGCAACTGCATTTCCTACTTCTCCGCCAGTAGCAATAAATGGTTCAGACACGATTCTACCTGTATAGTGAATATCACCAAGTGCTTTAAAGATTTCATCAAAATCAATGTGACCTCTGCCCGGGCATCTGCGGTTGTTATCTCCTGTGTGGAAGTTAACAAGTTTATCTCCTGCAAGATGAATAGCTTCACTGAAGCTGCTTTCTTCGATATTCATATGATATGTGTCCAGAAGGATTCCAATGTTCGGAGAATTAACTGCATTTACATAATCCAACGCTTCCTGTGCTGTATTGATAAGACATCCTTCAAAACGGTTTACCGCTTCTACGCAATATGTAATGTCGTTATCAGCAGCAACTTTTACGAGCTCTCTCATGGATTTCAATGAATTTTCAAGAAGAGGTTTCTTGCCTTCTACCGGATCTACATCTGTACAGCCCCATCCCTGATAACTTACACCGGAGATTACTTTGCCGCCCATATATCCTACTCGCTCAACAATATTTTTCAGATATTCTACACCACGAAGTCTTGTAGCTTCATCTCTGCTTGAGATATCATAATATGGATCCAGACCAAGGCTATATGTAAGTTCAATCCCCAGATCTGCTGCTGCTTTTTTCATTTCATCCATGTGCTCATTTGTCATCTCGAGTAACGGCTGTGCCTGAAATTCAAGGATATCAAAACCGATATCTTTTACTTTTTTCATATATTTGATATGGTCAACATCCCAACTGTTTTCCCAAAAATTTATAAAAATACCCAATTTATTCATTTTTGCCACTCCTTTTATCTTTTACGGAATCAATGCCACCTTAAATGCTGCCGGATCCTTCTCTGCAACTTCAAATGCTTTTTCCCAGTCAGTGAGTGCAAATCTGTGTGACAGTATTCCATTTGTTTTCATCGTTCCATTTACCATGCCTTTGATTACTGCATTATAGCAATGTCCGGACAGATGTGAACCAACTACATCCATGTGCTTTGTATCGCCAATTACGTTCCAGTCTGCGGTAACATCTTTCGCAAATACACCAAACTGCACATATCTTCCCATATTTCGTACTAGATTCAATCCCTGCGGTACACTCGCCGGACTTCCTGATGCTTCAATATATACGTCGCATCCATATCCGTCTGTTAAGGAATTAATAATTTCCTGAACATTTTCTTTTGCAGGATTAATGACCAGATCAGCTCCAAATTCTTTCGCTTTGTCCAGTCTTTCCTGTCTGAGATCGAGTCCGATTACCATTTTAGGAGAATGTGTCTGTGCTGCACAGATCATTGCCAGCCCAATGGTTCCAAGTCCGCTGATAACAACGATATCTTCATATCCGATGTTCCCACGTTCCACTGCATGCATGCCACAGGCATATGGCTCAACCAGCGTTGCCTGATCATCTGTCAGTTCATCCGGAAGTTTATGAATCACACTGTTTTTAGGAAGCTTCATATATTCTGCAAAGCCGCCTTCTGCCTCATGCTTAAATCCGAAAATTCGATGTGGCTGACACATCCAGTAATTTCCCTGTCTGCAGAACTTGCACTCTCCACATGGTAAAATCTGTTCTGCAAGGATTCTGTCGCCGATTTCTACCTTCGTTACGTTTTTGCCTTTCTCTGCAACTACACCGTGGAATTCATGACCGCCAATGCAAGGAGCTTCAATGTATGCTGTTTCAGGGCTGATTCCCCATACTCGCTGTCCGCCATGATATGTTTTGACATCCCCGGAGCAGACACCGCATCCTTTTACACGAATGAGAATATCATCATCTCCGATTTCCGGAATTGCTACTTCATCAATCCTGAAATCATAAGGTGCGTACATTCTCAGCGCCTTCATAGTTCCTTTCATTTCACGCCTCCTTATATATTTAATCCATTTTAATTACTGATTTCACTATATTGGCTTTGTCTGCAATACTCCTATTCATTGCTTCTTCTACATTGTCAAACTCAAATACATCTGTTACGATTCCTTTAAGATTGATAAGACCACTTGCGACAGCCTTGATTGCCATTGGATAAATATGACGATATCTGAAAACTGATTTTATGGTGATTTCTTTGTCACAAATCAGTCCCATATTCAGATTCATGTATCCTGATCCGCTATATGCTACCTGCACCAGTGTACCGGCGCGTACCAGCATTTCCAGCCCCTGATTTGCACACAGCTCCACTCCGGAAGCCTCTACAACAATGTCTACTCCTCTGCCTTCTGTCAGTTTCTGGATTTCCTCTACCGGATTTTTTTCCTTACTGTTGATTACTCCGGTTGCACCGAGTTCCATTGCTTTATCAAGTCGTTTATCCATAATGTCTGTTACGTACACCTGAGTAACTCCGAATGCTTTTAATGACATCATCGCGCACAATCCAATGCATCCTGCACCTGTAACAACAGCTGTTTTTCCAAGAGAGGCACCTGCCTGATTTGCTGCATGCATACCAACTGCCAGAGGCTCGATCAGTGCACCTTCCATTGTGCTCACATTTTCCGGAAGTTTAAAACACAGATCTGCTTCATGAGCTACATATTCCTGAAATACTCCATCAACCGGAGGTGTTGCAAAGAACTGTACATCCGGACATAAGTTATATTTTCCGCTTCTGCAGAATTCACAATGTCCACATGTCTTTCCAGGTTCCAGAGCTACACGGTCGCCTATCTTAAGATGTTTAACATCCCTTCCTGTTTCTACAACTACACCACCTGATTCATGGCCCAGTACAAATGGTGGTTTTACGATATATCCTCCGATTCTTCCATTTTCATAATAATGCATATCGGATCCGCAAATTCCTACGCAGTCAATTTTTACAAGGACTTCATTATCTGCCGGAGCAGGTATTGGTCGTTCTTCCCACCCCATTTTCATTTTGTCCAACATGACCGCAACCTTCATATTTTCTTTCACTGTCGCGTCCCCTTTCTTTATTTGTTGATTAAATTCTATCAATGACGGGCTTTTTAAACAAGGTGGGGACAATTTGAAAAAGGGGGGCGTTGATTCGATTTTCATATTTCGACAATCATATATATAAAGGGTTTACACATCACTTAAATACCGTTACAATGAAATACGTAAAAATAAAAAGGAGAACCACGAAATGGAATTACAGAATGGAAGACCGGAAAATGTAAATGACCGTCTGGACAAGGAGATTCGTGTCTATGACTTTTTAGATAAACTCAGCGTTACTTACCAGCGTGTTGACCACGAAGCCGCCATGACCATGGAAGCCTGTGAAGAAATTGACCGCACACTCGGTGATGATACCGCTATCTGCAAGAACCTGTTTCTGTGCAACCGTCAGGAAACAAACTTTTATCTGCTCCTGATGCCGGGCGACAAACCCTTTAAGACAAAGGATCTTTCCGCTCAGATCGGCTCGGCACGTTTATCCTTTGCAAAACCGGAATATATGGAAAAATATCTCGACATCACCCCGGGCTCTGTCAGCGTCCTTGGCCTGATGAACGACCGCGAAAAGAAAGTTCAGCTTCTGATCGATGAAGATGTTCTGAAGGATCCTTATTTCGGCTGCCACCCATGCATCAATACATCCAGTCTGAAATTTACCACAAAGGATTTTACAGAAAAGATTATTCCTGCACTTGAACATGAACCGATCATTGTAAATCTGCCCGTCTCTGAAGTATAATTTCAAGACGAATATTCGCAGATATATCAAATAAAAACTGAATCTGGAGATGTTTTCGATGAAAAAAGAGTTGAATTTTGCAAAATTGCTTTTAGAAACGCTCATTTTGACCGGTGCTGTGGCAATCATTGCTGCTGCCGTTTATTTTTTCCTCGTACCGAGCCATGCTTCTGTCAGCAGTATTTCCGGTCTTGGAATTGTTCTTTCCAACTTCATCCCACTGCCCCTCTCTGCGATTACCATGATCCTGAATGTTGTTCTTCTGATCATTGGTTTTATCACATGTGGGAAAGAATTTGGAGTAAAGACCGTTTACACAAGTATCATACTTCCTGTCTTTCTCGGAATTTTTGAAAAAGTTTTTCCGAATTTTACTTCCATGACCGACAGTCAGGAACTGGACGTGCTGTGCTATGTCCTTGTTGTCAGCATTGGTCTGAGTATTCTTTTTAACAGAAATGCTTCGTCAGGCGGGCTTGATATCGTAGCAAAGATTATGAATAAATATCTGCATATGGAACTCGGCAAAGCAATGTCACTCTCCGGCATGTGTGTTGCACTGTCCGCTGCACTTGTTTATGACAAAAAGACCGTCGTACTGAGTATTCTTGGTACATATTTTAATGGAATTGTGCTGGATCACTTTATTTTTGACCACAACATCAAGCGGCGTGTCTGCATTATTACAAAAAAAGAAGAAGAACTGCGAAATTTCATTATCCACGATCTTCACAGCGGAGCCACCGTTTATGAAGCATACGGTGCTTACAATATGCAGAAGCGAAATGAGATCATTACGATCGTAGACAAAACCGAATATCAGAAGCTGATGAATTATATCAATCATGAAGACCCACAGGCATTCATCACTGTGTACAATGTATCTGATATGAGATATCAGCCTAAAGTATAAATCAGCGTAGGCGCCACCGGTGCCTCCTCGACAGGAAATGTAAAACTCCGCCAGAACAGGTAGTTACGTACCCGAACTGGCGGAGTTTTATTATTTGTTATTTTTTGCGGCGTTTGAGGCAGATTCCTCCACCGATCACTGCAATCGCAGCAATAAGAAGAACTACAAAAATTCCAATCGGTGTGTTATCACCGGTTTTTACTGCTTTTGTGGATGTTGCGTTAGATGAGGTTGTGGTTGTTTTATCTTTGTCCTTGTCTTTATCCTTATCTTTATCCTTATCTTTATCCTTATCTTTGTCTTCATCCTGTTCCTGATTGGTAATGGTTACTTTTGCGGAAGTATTGCTCTCATCAAATGTAACTTCCTCATTCTCCAGCGATACATCATATTTAAAGGTTTCTGCATCGATAACCGGTTTTCCATCCTTATCAACCTCTGTCACATAGAAAGTCTTGGATGTTCCCTGTGCAATGGATACTTTAATCTGTGCTGTCACACTGGAGCTGCCATTCAGATTCAGTGGAATAATATTCTGAGACACATTCTCTGAAAGTTTTGTACATTCTTCATCATCAAAAATACCTGCATAGAATGTCTCATCGCTGTTCTTTGCCTTACCTGTGCTGTCCTTAAACAGTTTGGTAATGCTCAAAACACCCTCTTTGTAGAAACCATCAGGGAATTTCATAAAGCGGTTGTCAAAGTAAACTGCTTTACTTCCGTTCGGAGTTTCTACGGTAACTTTGTTGCCATCTGTGAAGAGTGCTACATATTTTGTTCCTGCAACAACGCCGCTCAGATAACGAACGCCGTCTTTTGTACATTCACCTACATAATATGTCTTGTTCGGTTCCACGCCCTCAAATGTAACTGTTTCAGAAGTGGAATTCTTAAATGTAAGTGCTTTAATTTCGGATGCAAGTTTTGTGCAGTTCTCATCTTCATAAAGTGCTACGTAGAAAGTCTGATCCACTGCATAAATGTTCTCACCTGCAACTGTCTTCAGGTTCTTGGTTACAGAAATGGATGCGGATGTATCTTTCTTCTCATCCTTCATGGTAACTTTGTTGCCTGTAACTGCATCTGTTGTTTCGCTTGTTACCTTGCCTTCATTATCAATTGTAAACTTGATGCTTGCGGCGATGTTGTATCCATCCGGAGCTGCTGTCTCAGAAAGGATGTAGGTTCCGGCTGTAAGTTTCACTGTATGTGTCTTAACTGTTCCGTCTTCGTTCTTTCCATCATCACCGGATTTCCACTTGATTGCTTCAAATGTGTCATCATTATCTTTGGTGATCTGAAGGAATGCACCTTCGAGTTCAGTGTTGGTGGTAAGGTCAACTTTGCTGATCTCGATGTCTTTTTCTATCAGGACATCCACCATCGTAAGCCTGATCTTTCC